>VXOP01000285.1 GCA_009839975.1 Candidatus Poribacteria bacterium | reverse complement strand
CTTGCGCCACAACGGTTTTCAAGACCGCCGCCTTCGTCCACTCAGCCATCCCACCATGATTCACAAATTAACAATTCTAATTTTAACATATAATTAAACACTTTGTCAAGTGAATTAGTTACATCTTCTTTTTAATTTGACACTGACCCGTAATTATGTGATAATTTACTAAAGGACATTCCAATACTAATCCTTAAGTTATAGATTTGAATAAATTATGAATAATTACAAAATAGGAGATTGATTAATGAGAATAAGAAATGTTTCACTTTTTGCCTTAGTGGCAATAGCATTTTTAGTTGTGGGCCTTTCAGGTTGCGAAAGGATGACGAGTGTTATACCTCCTGGGGAAACGGAACCCGTTGATATTATAGAGGTAACTATCGGTATCGCTCTTGCAAGAACTGGAGATAATGCCGAACCCTATGGGGAACCGATGTATCGCGGGCTTGAATTAGCACGAGAAGAACAGAGATTGCATGGCGTCAACTTTAAGTTCTTCGTATATGACAACAAGAGTACAGTAGAAGGTGCTAAGGAGGCAGTTCAGTTTTTGGTGAATCAAGGTGTCCCTGCCATTGTTGGCGTTGGTATTTCAACCCATCTTAAAGAAGCTTTTCCGATTGCACAAGAGGCTGGTGTCGTTGCTTTCAGTCCGATTTCTTCTGCTGCAGGCTTAAGTGGTGAGGTCGGCGATTATGCATTCCGCGCAGGTTTAGCCACAAACATCCTTATACCACGCGGTGTGATGCAAACGCATGCAGCACTGCAATATCAAAGTGCAGCAATTATTTATGATAGTGCTGATACCTACTCTACAAGCCTAAAGGATGAGTTGACAACGACGTTAGGAACAGCAAATGTTGATATACTGGCAACGGAAGAATTCGTAACAACCGATGCCGATTTTATGACACAATTATCAAACATAAATAGCATGGCTCCTGACGTACTCTTCGTCGCTGCACTGTCAACTCAGATGGTTCAAATTATCACGCAAGCAGATGCATTAGGTGTCTCTTCAAGACTGATTGTTCCTGATTTGACAAAAGCAGAAGTGGACGCTGTAGGTGCTGCAGCTGGAAATGCAGTCGCTTTTGCAGGGTGGTCAGAACTTGATGCCAGTCCAAAAAACCAAGCTTTTGTCCAAAGTTATATGGACAAATACGGTTATATCCCGAGTCCTTGGGCTGCACAAGCTTATGCAAGTCTGAATATACTGGCAAATGCGATTAGAAAAGCACCTTCAACTGATGCAACAGCTATTCGCGATGCTTTGGCAGAAACGATGGATTTTGATACAGTATTAGGACCATTTTCTTTTGACCCAAACGGAGAGGCGATCTATGAACAGATTGTCGTTCTTGAAGTGCAAGACGGTTCCTTGCAACCGCTCGGTAGTCAATAGATTTGTCTTGAACTGAAAAGAAAAGCACCATCTCTGATGGTGCTTTTCTCTTAATTTCAGTGTCCTGTTTTTTACCTTGCTTCAGGTGTGACTTTCAACTTTACTTGTTTCCCATCACGTATCACAACCACATCAACGGGTTCCCCAATCTTGGCTGCACTTAGTGCATCAGTGAGGTCATAGATATTCTCAATCTTCTTAGTGCCAAATTCTGTGATAACATCTCCACCTTTTAATCCAGCTTTTTCTGCTGGGCCGCCACCCACAACACCAGATAGTTTTACACCAGCATCTTCGGTTGTATAATCTGGAATTGTCCCCAAATATGCACGCATTGACGCGCGACTTCCCTGTTCAGGTGCGTTACGGTCAACCTTCAGATATTCTGGACGTTCATCAGCACTAATTAGGTCAGATACCATCCCGTAAGCCAAACTCGTTATACGTTCCATTCCGTGATAGTTTAACGTTTCAGGGTCATCTGAAGGACGGTTATAGTCGTTGTGTAATCCGGTGAAGAAACTGAGAACAGGGACATTCTTAGGATAGAAAGCCGTAACGTCAGTCGGCATATACGGATCTGCTTTTAGTGAAAGATTAAGACCGACGAGCACGTTCCTTTTTTCTATGATCTGTGTCCAGATGGGTGATGAACCTATTCCTTGAAGAACGAGTTTATTGTCACGAAGTCGTCCAACCATATCAAAGTTAACGTAGGCTGCAACACTTTCTAAAGGGAGTGTTGGATCATTGACAAAATGTGTTGAACCGATAAGACCGAGTTCCTCACCGGACCATAGCGCAAAGATGATTCCACGTTTGAACTTCTCTGGATGATTTTTATGGTCAGCACTGAACATCTCTGCAAGTTTTAGAACGACTGCGGTACCAGAAGCATTATCATCAGCTCCGTTATGGATTTTATTCTTTTCTTCACCTTTTGCAAGTGAACCCACTTCCCCGTATCCTATATGGTCATAATGTCCGCCGACGATGATATATTCACTAACATCCGTTGGATCGGATGGTGGAAGTTTCGCAAGAACGTTATTATCTGTCTTCTTAATCTTTTTAACCCCTGCTGATATTCTAATTTTGACATTGGGGATAGGAAAATGTCCAACAAAATGTGGATTTTCATCGTCAAGACCGGTCTGTACATCCTTAAGGTTTTTACCGGCTTGTGAGAATAGTACATTGGCAATTGTATTGGAAATGGAACATGCGATGATACCAGCATTAGCACTGCCGCTGTGAAAACTCAGGGGTATTACCTTACCAGCGTTCTGAGAATTCGGTCCCGCAATTGTTAAGAACGCTTTTGCCCCTTTTTCCTTTGCTCGCACGGCTTTATAGCGGATACCTGCATGTTGAATTAATTGCTGTCGTCGTTCACCTTTGACGGCTTCTGGAACGTAGCGCAGCGCAACAACGATCTTATCCTTCACATCCATACCGTCGTAAGAATCATAGCCTAAATTCGTATCATTAGGTGCGTGTAAACCGTAGCCAACGAAAACAACTTCACCCTCTACATCACCATTGCTTGAAAATGAGAAGGGTAAAAAATCATCTTCTACCATGAATTTAAGCTGCACGTCTGTACCGTGCGTCTTACGTGTTATGTCGAAATGGTTCTTATCAGGAATGAGTTGACTGCCAGCATTGAATTCGAAGGTTTGGAAGAAGTCACCCTCTTCCCCAGCAGGCTGCAGACCGAGTTTCGTAAATTCTTCAACGATGTACTCCGCGGCGCGTTTTGAACCTTCAGAACCTGACATTCTGCCTTCTAATGCATCGTCAGCAAGGTATTCAACATGTCGCTGAATGGTAGTTTTGGTCTCATCAACGAAATCACTTAGTTCCAGATCTGTTTCTATCTGTTTTCCTATCGGTTCAGAGATTTTGGTGATGCTACTTCTGGGAGATAGGGATATTGCTTCTAAGGCAGCTTCATGATTCCAATTTGCCAGATAGAGTTGTGATTGCTTCTGATTGTTACGATTAGATGTCCAACACAAACGACTGCCATCAGGTGAGAAGACAGGAAGACCATCAAATCCATCTGTTGATGTAACCTGAATAGGTTCGTGTCTACCCATTGAGTCAACGATAAAGAGTTCAAAGTTGGCAAAACCGAGTTTGTTTGATGCAAAAATGACATAAGCACCACTTGGATGAAAGAATGGAGCCCACGACATACTCTCAAAGTCTGTTAGTCGCGTTACCCCCGATCCGTCTATACGCATCGTGTAAATGTCTGCAGTTTTTCCATCTTCTGAAAAGTGTCTCCACACGATGTGTTGTCCATCAGGCGTAAAAAAGGGACCGCCATCATATCCGGGTGAATCAGTGAGACGTCTCTGATTTGACCCGTCTGCATCCATGATATAGATTTCACCAAAATAGGACGGATCTATCTCATACTGTTTTAGTTGTTTCGGCGTTAAATCGATCTTCGGATAGACATCTCGTAAAGAACAGAAAACGATGTATTTACCATCAGGTGAATAGGACCCTTCTGCATCATATCCTTCAGCATCTGTTAATTGTTTGAGATTGTTTCCGTCACGATTAGCAGAAAAGATGTCCATGGTTACATCATAATCCCAGCTGTAACGTCGTTCTTTTCCTGATGCGCGAAGTTCAAACTCCTCGATCTGTTTAGCTTGTGCAAACGTATCGTGATGTGTAGAAGCGAATAGTACTTCTTCAGTTCCCGGACGGAAGAATGCACAAGTTGTTTTCCCTACACCAGGAGAGACACGATGGGACTCACCGGTCAGCAAGTCCAATATATAAATCTGGTAGAAAGGATTATCTTTTTCCCGTTCACTTTGAAAAATAAGCGAGTTTCCATCCTCAGAAAAATAACCTTCACCTGCCCTTTTACCCTCATAAGTAAGTTGACGTACATTTGTGAGTAACCTGCTCTCTTCTATCTTTTTCGTCTCAGTTTCACTCTCCGTTGCATTTGGTAGTTCTGCATAACCAATTAGAGAGAAGAAAAAAAGAGTGAAGATTATCGCGCAAAGCAGGGATAAATTCCTATTCAATTGCATCTCAATTCCTCCTGATTGTCCTTAAAAAACCCTCTAAAGATATTCGTCCGCTTTCTGTTTGAGAATTGAGAGTCGATCCGTGGCAAGACTCTATGAAATCGGTGCA
>VXOP01000003.1 GCA_009839975.1 Candidatus Poribacteria bacterium | reverse complement strand
AGCGTTTACAGGGACGGAAACGAGGAGACATTAGAGGCAAGTGGACGACACGACCCGTGTGTGTTAATACGCGCACCTGCTATTGTGGAGGCAATGTCTGCTCTTGTCCTCACAGATCATCTCCTACGTCAACAGGCGAAGGCTTAGATTATATCATCAGATTCTTTCATCTGTCTAATCGCACTACAATCATGGTGTCCAAAAATGTCTACAGCAATAGAAATCAAAGGGATCTCACCAGACAAGACATTAGAAACCTGTGCACGCCTAATTATCGTGGGATATTTCCAAGAAATGATGTCGCATAAAGCAGGGGCAATTGAAGGCATAGACATTGAATTCGTCCACAATATGCGTGTAGCATCTCGACGTTTACGAGAAGCAATGGACAACTTCGTTACATGTTTTGAGGAAGAACCTTTCAAAAAACACTATAAACAGGTGCGGACAATCACGCGGACAATGGGAGCAGTCCGAGACCTTGATGTCCTCATCGCTCGCTTCGACAGCTATAACCGGGAACTCAATGTCTTATCAGCAGCCAGAGAGAATACTGAAGGGCACAAAGATATCCGAGGGTTAATACAGCATTTGCAATACGAACGGGAAAATGCACGTAAACCGATGTTAAAACTTTTTGCTGAACTTGATAATAGTGACTTCGAAACACGATTTCTGACGTTCTTTAAAGCATCAGATTGAAATGGCAAAACCGAAAAAAATAGTAGGTATCAATCCAAAACAGAGTTTTCACGAAAATGCACGC
Source organism: Candidatus Poribacteria bacterium (assembly GCA_009839975.1). Taxonomy (GTDB): domain Bacteria; phylum Poribacteria; class WGA-4E; order WGA-4E; family WGA-3G; genus MSPOR6. Next base: position 3,839 of record VXOP01000003.1, on the reverse strand, counting down.
ATACTTCTGCCACAAAAGGTGGCAGAAGTATATAGTTGGGAGCAATTTATTCATGACCCAGAAAAACGTGACGAATTACACAACATGCGTATCTCTGTTAAGAGATTACGTTACACGATGGAGTTTTTCTCAGTAAATTACGATACACCCAGCAAATATGAAGAATGGACCGGTTTTATTGACACAATTATTGAGCTACAGGACCTACTCGGTGATATACACGATAATGATGTCGTCTTAGAGACCCTAACAGAATATAAAAACAACCACCCATCTACTGATATAGTCGGGATTGAAACGCTTATAACACGGACTTGTGAAAAACGCAATGCCGACTATGAAAGTTTTCTAAAGAGATGGGAACACCTGACAAAAACAGGTTTTAAACGGAAACTTCTTGATATTATTGCATCATAGAGATGATTACTCTTGAATCTACAAAAAGCAAAAGGAAATAAAATGAGCAGCAATGTTGTTGGAGTAGATATGGGCGGGACAAAGACCCTCGCCGCTGTCGTTGATGCTGATGGTAATATCCTCAGCACAGCAAAGATACAAACGCAAGCAAAAAGTAAAACATCTGTCGTGATTGACCGGATCGCAGCATGTATACGAGAAGCGATAGACGCAGCACCCGTTGATACCAACTCAATCGAGGCAATCGGAATTGGTGCTCCAGGACCACTTGACCCAAATACAGGGATTGTTATCTTTGCTCCAAATCTCGGTTGGAAAAATGTGCCTCTAAAGACTGAACTTGAAACACGTGTAGATATTCCAACCTACGTCGACAATGATGTCAACGTAGGAACGCTCGGTGAACACACCTTCGGGGCAGGACGTAGTGTCAAAGATTTAGTCGGTATCTTTGTCGGCACCGGAATTGGCGGTGGCATAATATTAAACGGCAAACTGTACCACGGTGCAAGTAAGACAGCGGGTGAAATCGGACATATCATCGTGAAAGCAGGAGGACCTAAGTGCGGATGCGGAAACCGGGGATGTTTAGAAGCATTAGCAAGCCGCACTGCCATGACAAAAGAATTTAAAAAAGCAATTCAGAAAAAAGGGAAAAAGAGTATCCTCTCAAATCTAACAGGTGGTGACCTTGGACTAATTCGTAGCGGTGTATTAGCCAAGGCACTCCACAGCAACGACAAACTGACGCGGAAAGTTTTTAAAAATACCACAAAATATCTCGGTATAGGCATAGGTTCAATTGTGAATTTCTTAAATCCTGAGATGATTGTCCTCGGCGGCGGCGTTGTAGAAGCAGTCGGTGATAAGTTTATAGACGATATACGTAAAGCTGCTAACAAGTACGCACTACCCGATACGTTAAAAGATGTTGAAATTGTGGCAGCACAATTGGGAGATAATGCAGGTGTACTCGGTGCAGCTGCCCTGGCAAGACAAAGACTCAAATCAGGTTAGTCCTTAAGTTCAGCCAAGCAGGTCTGCCAAAAACATAACTAGCAGGGGGAAGAGTCATGTTAGTTGATGATAACAGAGAAGAACATCGGATGATAATTTTCGGAAACGATAGTCAGCCCGTACAAGAACGGTTAATCGTTGACAACACATGCAACGAAAGCGGGATATTAGCGCAAAAGGTTCATGAAGAATCCTATACCGTGACCTTATATGCGTTGCTAAAGGATTACGGTCTCACCCCTGTTTTTCGGATCAAACCGCGTATCCGTTTTCATCGCTCTAACTACGACAACCTCTCCTCAAGTGCCCCACTCCAATATAGCCTTAACGACATCATTCACTTTGCGGAACTTAAACGTGGGACTGTCTTGATGGAAAAAGTTGATGATATCAAATTGGCGGAAATCCTTGGGGATGCACCGACAATCGCAGGTATGACTGATGACCCAGCATTACAACTCGTTTCACAACGGGATGTATCCCTCCGCAATCCACCCTTTAAAACGAAAACAAAGGTCTTCGGTAAAAGTGAGGATGAAGGTGTAGAAGAAGCAGGTATTCCGATTGGTTCATTCCTTGATGCGCTTAATCAACCACAACGTACTGAAGAAATCTTCAAAAAATTCACACGAGGCAGTGAGTTTGCACACGATTTACGGAAGGCTTTGGAAAACTACGAAGAATACGAGTTTCAATTCGGTCTCTATTCACGTTATGAACGTAGAGATTGTGTCTTAGCAGGGGGAGATATTGAAACAAGCGGCTACTATCGCGCGACCTTTGATCCGTGGACCGCGCTCGGATATATCCGTCCCAGCGACGATAATCAGCAGTTTCAAATCTTAGCGCATGAACGCGGCACACGCTGGGAACATAAGGTCATGTTGGAATTACTTGACACTGATACACTTGAACGACTCGCTACAGAAATACCAGCACTCAGAAGTGAATATCTCATCGGACGCGTCTTATCTAAAAGCCAGACTGCATTGACACGTCTTGCACAACTCCGCAAATCACAACTTAACCTCACACCAGACCTGGAAACAGGATATACACTTCAGTTAGAGATACATATCCCTGAAAAGCGATTCTCTGTGATTGATCACCGCAGAAAATTACGGGCGGCTTTTAATGGCAACGGAAATTATCGTCTACACCCACTAAACGGAGAGTTCGTGGAAGAACATCTGAACTTAGCGAAAGGTCTGCGAAACGGTGTTGTATGGACACTTGATAACGTTGATCTACTAACAGGTCCTCCCCCGCTGAATCAAAAGGATGAGGAATTTGTGATAAGAAAAACCTTAAATCAGAACAGATTTGTAGTCCGTTCTGCAAAAGAACTACGGGAACGTTTACCCAAAAACGGGTTTGAGAAGTGCTGGAACGAATCTATTGACAAAGGTGGGTATACCGTATTGAATCACACAACCGGCAGAGTCTATGCAGTGAGTTATGGACGGCAGATAACGGGCAATATCCGTCAAGGTGAAATTAGAAAAGAGGACATGGAACACTATCTCTCAATTGAATATTTAGGGATAGACCCATCACGAGCGGAGACTTCACACTTTGAAGTTAAGACTGGTTTTGACTCAAGAGAAGCACAACAAGGGTTCTTTGACAGACTTTTTAGAAGAGAGGTTGTTCCACCATTCTATAGTCAACTGATGCGGACAGAGTCACAGGCTATTGATGATATGAAAACATTGGCACGGCATTGTAAAGCCAAGTTGAAGATTCCGTAGGCGTTTAGATTTGACATTGAGGGTTATTTCTTAAATGTGTTACAATAATTTTGGTCTGCTCCAGATTTATGGAAGATGATTACATTGGAATTTGAAAATCATAAGAGAAATAAAAACACATGAAAGGAAACATTTAAAACAGTGCCAAACCGCAGAAAAGTCCTCATCACAGGTGCAGCGGGTTATATCGCAGGACGCATGCTCCCCGCATTCCGAGAACAGTACGAGCTGATTCTACTTGATGTGAGAAACACAAATAGACAAGGTGAAGAGGTAGAAGGACTCCACATCGTTGATGTCAGCAACCCTGACCGAGACCTATATAAACACTATTTTGAAGGTGTTGATGCAGTCGTCCACTGTGCATTCAAAGGTGGTGGTTTTGAGGACGAACTCAATAATATTCAGATGGCATACAATGTCTATCACACCTGTTGGGAGACGGATGTCCGCCGCATCGTTGTCTGTAGTTCCAATCACGCTGCAGATTACTATGAACGGCTTATTTGGTCTGGGAAATGGGATTTCGTAACGCCTGATATGCGTCCACTCTCAGATAACTTTTACGGATGGGCAAAAGAGGCTTATGAACATCTCGGTTTCGTTTTTGCAACGGGTTTCAGAAAAAGTAAAAAGGTGCAAAATATACAGATA
>VXOP01000078.1 GCA_009839975.1 Candidatus Poribacteria bacterium | reverse complement strand
CATAAGGTTTCTGCCGATTGGTCTAACTTCCTTGAGAGACATTCAATTAGGCGGTCTTCACCATAAAAGTCGTTGGGTTTTACGCCTTCGGTTTCGGTCACACCATCGGTATAGAGAATAAGTACATCTCCTGGAGAAAGTTGACATGTATCCGATGAAAAGGTTGCAATATCAAATGCTCCAATTAACATCCCGCCTGTTTCAAGTAACGCGATCTTCGGTCGGTTGTGATTAGGTGTGCCTGTCTTATCTTTTCTTGATATAAAGTGAATTGGTGGACAGTGTCCACCGTTTGCATAAGTGAACAGACCCGTGTCTAATTCTAATATACCGTAAACCATCGTTGCAAATTGTTCCAAGTCAGTATTGTGGAACAGCAATGTGTTGATGCGTTTTAGTACTGTTGATGGACTGTCTGTTTCGTTACACAGCAGACGGGAAGCTGTCTGGATCATTACCATCAGTAACGCTGCTGGAATCCCATGACCTTTTACATCTCCTAATACGACACCAATTCGTGTTTCACTTAACGGAATAAAGTCGTATAAGTCACCTGAAACCGATGTTGAACTTCGGAACATTGTAGCAAATTCAAAACCTGGATACACTGGCGGTTTATCGGGCAGCAGCTTCATCTGAATCTCTGCGGCTGCTTGTAGATGTGAACCGAGTTCAGCCACACCTTCTTCACTAAAACCTTCACCCATAGCACTGATCAATGGATTGATGTATTTTACGGGACGTGTTCTACCTAAGACAGCATTGATTCTTGCGGATACTTCTCTGAGGTCAAATGGTTTAGTGATATAGTCGTCTCCGCCCGTTTCAAGTCCTTTCAACTTATCCTCGGTTTGGGATTTTGCCGTTATCCACAGTACAGGAATGGCACTTGTGTCACTATCCGATTTTAGTTTTTCTATAACCTGTAATCCATCCATATACGGCATCATTACATCAAGTAAAATCAGGTCTGGAAGATCGGTCTTCGCTCGTTCCAGACCTTCCATGCCGTCACTTGCTGTTATTACATTAAAACCATCGGATGTTAGACTCATCTCCAATAGTGCCAGGATATCTGTATCGTCATCTACGACTAAAATCGTTTCTGTTGATGAATTGACTTTTGATACATATACTGTCTCTGACATATCCATATCCTTTTCACCATAATATCGTACTGTTCATTCCCTGCGTTTATGCCCTGGTTCTATGAAATTAACGGAATCCAGAATTGAAAGTTGCAACCATTGCCATTTTCACCGGTATCTACCCAAATTGTGCCTTTATGTGCTTCTACAAATCCGCGTGCGATTGAAAGTCCTAATCCTGTTCCGCCTTGTTCTCTTGTCTGGACGTTTCCCAGTTGTTGAAACTTATCAAATACGTTCTCTCGTTCTTGTTCAGGTATTCCAGGTCCGGTGTCAATTACCTCAACATGGACACCATCGTTTTCATCTATCGTGTGATCCAATTCAACTGGACATTCCTTACGCGACATTCTGACAGATACTTTACCGTGAGTAGGTGTAAATTTGATTGCATTTCCGATTAGGTTCGTTAGAATCTGTCCGATACGTTCTGTGTCTCCTGTAAGATTGGGTAAATCAGATGGCGCGTTTAAATCCAATAGGATCTCTTTTTCATCGGCTTGCGGTTTCAGTTCTTCCAGACGTTGTTGTGCGATTTCAACCGTCTCAACAGGTTCCAGTTTCATCACAATACGTCCTGCTTCAATACGTGAAATATCGAGAAGATCGTTAATCATCGTTGCAAGTCTTCGGGACTGTCGATGTGCTCTGGTAAGGCTCTGTTCTTGCTTATTATTTATTTTTCCAACTTTGCCATCCAATACCAGCGAAATAAAACCTATGATTGAAGTCAATGGGGTACGTAATTCGTGTGAAACCAATGCTACGAAATCAGATTTCATTCTGTCAATTTCATGTTCTCGCGTTATATCATCAAAAACATATATCATGCCGGTGAGGTTTCCGTTTTCTGCTGTTGCATCTTCCCCATTTGTATTCACATCAATTGATTCAAACTGACTTGTGACGACACGCAAGACACGATTTTCATCTTCTTGATCCAGATTGATTTCTGCGGTAGTGCGCGAGTCTTTTCCATAGACATTTGCTAATACAGTTAGGTCTGTAGTTCTGATTAATTCAGTAAACCGTTCCGGGAATTCAGCTGTCTCGTTATAGTTTAGTAGGTACTTCGCGGCTGGGTTGAAATATAAAATTTTATCATTCATATCAACAACAATTAGACCTTCACTAAGACAATCAACGATAGTTGTCATCTGCTGTTCTGCGTTAATTAGTTTTTCAACAGCGATTTTCAAATTGCGGTGCATATCGTTGAATTCTTCAGCTAATACCCCGACTTCATTCTTGCTATCAATAGCGATGTTATCTGATTCTTCATCTTGCAACCACTGCATATTTGCTATCTGTCTCCGGACTTGATCAGTATCATCCTGAATTACTTTATTTGCGTCCTGTCCGATGCGTTTCGCGGTTTCAGCGAGTTGCATCACTGGTAGTGAGATGCGTTTTGCGGCAACATAAGCAACAGGTATGACTATCACACATGACAGTAATGTCACCAACAGAACATACTGATTGAGTCTGACGACACCGATATATGCCTCGGCACTTGGATATGATACAAAAACGATCCAGTTACTAAAATTCTGTTCTCTTTTCCAAGGTGCCCTATTTGTTAAGATACGTGTTCTTGCCCATCCATAGACACGCGCTTCATTGTTCCGGTCTGTTTCCCCATCAGCCTCATAGCCGTGGTATACTACCTGTCTTCTCTCCCTTGTTTCACCCCTTCTGTTAGTTTGATTTTCATTATCTACTGCTTCAATTTCCTTACTTATCCGTCTTTCTTCGACTCTTGCCTTTTTTGCTGCTACGATTGCTTTTGCAGCGGCATGTTCGATATCCATGTTGCTATCTATTTGATATCCGCTATTTGGTGATGATGCGATGACCTTTCCTGATTCAGATGTCAAAATGGTGTAAGTCTTTTCCATATCCGGACGTGGTTCGACGATACTTGAAAGTTCTGGTAAGATTAGAATAGTTCTTAGAACACCAATCACTGACTGCTCATTCCTTTCGGGTGTCCTGCGGTTACCTCTGTCTGAAACGTTTCTACGGTTGCTACTATAGATGGGTAAAGTAACAGGAAGAAAGTATACTTTTTGATCTGCGTCATATTTAACATCTTCAATATAATAATTTCCTTCATTATTATCATGCGCCTTTTTCCACCAGGTTTCAGCTTCAACATTTTTTATTTTTTGCGTTGACTCACGTCTCAGATTGAAATTTAATTCCCGTCTGTTTGAACTTATGACATCTCCAATTTTATTTGTAATTATAACCTCAGTCCTATATCCCCATCTTCTAATTCCACTACGTGCATAAGACTCTAACAATCGTAGACTACCTTCTAAGTCTTGATTTACATCTGCATATACTTCAAGGTCTCTGTTTGCAGTATTGGAGGCTGTGACTGCAGAACGTAAATTTGGTAATTCAGCTCTGATTCTTCCAATTCTCTCGGATATTGCGCGGTCTATACGGTAAAGTTTCTCTCGTGCTAACTGAATTAGACCGTCCCCGACACTACTTTTTAGTGCGTTTTCGCCATATATCTTGATGGTCAATGCAACGATTAACAACGGTATAAGTGAAACAAGTAGAAATAAGAGAACCTGTTGTCCTCGCAATCTCAACTTAAACCAAGAACGTTTCGCAGGTTTTTTGCCGTTGTTATATTTTGCTGACATTTCTTACACTCCATTTGGGTGTGTAAATATTTTGTCACCTTTTTTGTCAGAAGAGACGGCACTCGGAGAGTGCCTACTACTATTAATATATCACTTATGAAAACGCGTTTCGTGCTGCCTCTTCTGATTCGTAGACCTCTAAAATTGATGTAAGTCGTGTTACCTCCAGTACGCTACTCACAGCTTTCTGTGGATTTAATAAGACTAATTTACCACCCGATTTTTGTAATACTTGAAATGTAATTATAATGACACCAAGTGCAGTACTGTCAAGGAGTGGGACGTCAGTGAGATCTATTATCAGGTTATTATTCCCGTCCTGCAGTTGTTGTTCTATTTCATCTCGGAACTGTGTTACTGCATTGCCTATTATTTTCCCATTGACATGGACAATCGCTTTGTTTTCTGCAAATGTAGTAGTATCAAACATTCCATAAATCTCCTTGACTGGGATGCTATCTCTAACATTTTTAGCGCATATAAGATGCGATAAGAGGTGTAAAGTAGTATTACTATTATGCTAATTCCCAATATCAGTACGACTTATTACGATATATGAACGATTAAGGTGCGTAATGTTGGATTTATGCACGTTTCCGATTTCAACACCATACTCCTTCAATGTATCTTCACTCTGTAGAATCTCTCGATCTGTCTCCTTGGACTTATATGCTATCCATTGACCGGTTGGTTTTAGCATCGGTACACAGTATTTGACAGATTTATCAAGAGATGTGATGTATCGTGTCAAAACCCAATCATAGGAATTCACAAATTGATCATCTTGTGCACAAATTTCAGCACGTTCTGCAT
>VXOP01000106.1 GCA_009839975.1 Candidatus Poribacteria bacterium | reverse complement strand
TTTGTTTCGGAAGGAAATTTATAATTCCATGTGTCCAAAACTACTTATTGCGAAATTGAATGACGCGTGAAGCCAATTCAGTTGGAAAAACTGCTGGATGTTCCTTATCTGTTGCTGGATTTATTGCCCAAGCGTTTGATTTTTCATACTCGCCTAGGATTTTGCTTGCCTCAACTGTTTCGTCATCATATTGGCGGAGATTCCAATCTATCAACTTGCTTGTTTTTTTGCGATATACCATAACACTTTCAGTAACAGAATTCGCTTTGTAGCAGAGAGGTTTACGATGCTGGAAAAAACCACCATTTCGATTTTTCGCGGCATATTCTGGTTTTATCCAAATGATGTCGTCTATAAACTCCCAGCCCATATCAGTAAGACGTGGATGCATATCGTAGGGTATAGCATACCGTTTACTCGAATGTGCACGGCTAATACGTGGCACGATAACAGGAGAAGTGTTAAGCACAAAAAATCTTCCTTCTTTAGTAATACGATGTGTTTCCTTAAAAACGTCTGTTAGAAAGTCAAGATATGCTTTGTAACTTTGAAAAATCGTATAATCACGAGCATTGTAATATGGTGGGGAAGTAAAAGTTAAGTGGACAGACTCATCCGGTATTACCGGAAATGTTTCTTGAACATCAGCACAGATAATTATGTTTTTTAGGGCATCTAAACTCTTTGGGTGGTTTTGTTCAGCAACGTTTAGGTTTTTCGTTGTTTTCTCGTATTCAAAATGTTCTCGAATCATCTCGTTTGGATGATCACGAAGGATGGATAGTGCTTCCTCAACTCCTGGGTATCCTTTCAAATATAAGAGTGCGCGTAATCCTTGTAAGATGACTTTAGGATCTGTATCAGTAAGAAACTGCGTTAAAATCGGGATTGCTTTCTCGCTCCGCATGCGTCCAATTGCAGAAATAGCCTCGCGGCGGGTTAGAGAGTCCTCTTCGTTGCAAGCAAAGGTTTTGAGTTTTTCTAAAAAACATTCATTTTTTAGTTTACCTACATTTTTTACCGCAAGCCTGCGGATTTTCGGGTTGGGGTGTGAGAACAGTGGTATGAATACTTCACCATTGAAACCTGCTGGCAACTTTCCAAGGTTATCAAGTAGAAACAAAAGTTTTGAGTCTACTTGCGTTGGGACAAGAGTCTCTTTGAAAAATGTTGAATCTGGATTCAATTTCTCCGCATCAATTTTGGCTTTCGCAAACATGTTTCTTCCTGCCTATGTGTGTCAAAGTACGCCCTTATGAAACAAACTAAAAGTGTGTGCTACATAGTCAGCAACTTAGGTTAAAAGTATATCAAAAAACGAAAATTGTTGCAAAAATAAAACGCAAAATTAGGTTTTTATCACACCTGTCGCACGCAACAACGTTTCCTGCACCAACAGTTCATGAGACAGCGGACGATTAGGGGGTTGTTCGCCAGCAAGCGTTGCTAAAAAAGCCTCTAATTCCAATTCATACGTCCTTTGACGACTCTCCCCATCTATCTTAACAATCTGTTCACCTTGTGAATATCCCTCTTTCGCCTTTTCTAAACAGAGTCGGATATTAAGACCCGGTTCAAACGGTTCGACAATAATCGCGCTCCCCTCTGTTCCATACACCTCAAACCTACGTGCCATCGGACGCGGTTCCAAAGCAGAAATAGAGATAAACGCCATCGCATTCTCAAACTCATACACCGTCAACGTATTATCTTTAAAAGGTTCAACAGAACCACCGTCATTTCGGAGGAAACTGGTAACCTTCTCAGGTCTACCGAGCATCCACAGGACCTGATCAAGCACGTGTCCACCTAAATCAAAGAATATCCCACCGACATGTCGACTGATACGTATTCGAGCATCCTCAGATACATTGGTTGACATGTGAGCTCGCACTGAGAACACATGACCCAGAAATCCTGACCGAGCCCAATCCGTGACCTGCCTAAAACTGGAATGGTAACGCAACATGTATCCCATCTGAACATGGATCGATTTCTCCTGTGCAGTTTTAATAACACTTTGCCACTGTTCCCAATTTTCACCTGCAGGTTTATCATACCACACATGTTTACCTGCATTCACGATCTGTTCGGTTTGGTCTAAACTCTCAGCATTACTCCCTTCGGAAGCAACTGCAACAATAGTATCATCACCTAACATCTCGGATACATCTGAATAAAAAGGCACATCACTAAAACCACTCCCATCTGCTTGTAGTTGTGTGCGACGTTCCGTATCAGGTTCAAACACGCCCGCGACTTCTACATTAGGATTACCTAACATCGCCTGTAATTTACCTCGGGCATGTCCATGTTTCGTCCCATATTGCGCCATCCGTATTTTTGGCATACATTGCCTCCACTGTTCAAGATTATTGTGTTTTTTATTGTATCCACATTTAATCCGATGTCAAGTGATTTTTCTGAAATTTATACCTATAGTAAGGAATTCTGATTTTGTTTGACGATGATTCAAAAAAGATGTATACTTAAGTCAAAAGTACATTTCTACAAAGAAAGTTCCTATAGGAGTTTATCAAATGCACTTAGCTCATTCTTTTGTCGGACTTGTTATCGTTATATTGCTCTATATATCGGGAGTAGTCTTAGCCGTAGTAATGCTCGCAGTAGCAATCTCATTGGGAATTAGATGGGGAGGAACATGGTTGTTAAAAGACATTTCAAAAGACCCGCAGCTCGTATATTGGTTAAAACACCTACTAAATCCTCCAAAAAAGTAAATGTTGATGAAGTTCAAATTAAAGAGAATTGAACAAGATATAATATTAGTAGGACTTACGCATCTTGCTCGTTATCAGAAGTTAAAACGTTTGTAGTAGGGCAATTCATTGCCCGTTCTTTGCAATATACGTTTAATTCTTTGTAAAATCCAATCTTCTGCGTAAGTCCTAAGCAGTATAAAAATGTCAGAAAAACACCACTCTCAAGAAGAATTCTATTCCCAGTTTCTGAACAGAATAGACAGTTTCTTAAACAGATTACAAATCACGCAGACGCAATCTTCCAATCTGGAAATGGACAGATACATCGCCTTTCGGTGGTTATCACAAAATGGCACCGGACAGCTTGTTCCAGTCAAACATCCGCATCTTGTTAACACTGACGACCTTATCGGAATAGATGCACAATGTGAAGCATTAGATAGAAACACACGGCAGTTCTTACATAACTTTCCAGCGAACCATGTCCTTTTATGGGGGGACAGAGGAACAGGTAAATCCTCGCTCGTGAAAGCAATGCTGAGTAAATATGCTGAGAACGGATTGCGGGTTATCAGTATCGGAAAAGAGGGATTGATTCATCTCCATCAGATTACTGAACTACTCTGGGATCGTCCTGAACGATTTATCCTATTCTGCGATGACTTGGCATTTAACGAAGATGAACCGGAATATAGAGAACTTAAGGCAATGCTTGAGGGGGGAATTGCAGCACAACCTGATAATGTCCTCATCTATGCAACCTCAAATCGTAGACATCTGATGCCGCGACTTGTGAATGAGAATAGATTTCCACAGAACGATGAAGACGAACTCTATCCACGGGAGGCAACTGAGGAGAAGGTCTCACTGAGCGACCGGTTCGGACTGCGACTTGCATTCTATCGCATTTCACAGAACACTTATCTACAGATTGTCTCACACTATGCAGAGAAACTTGGACTAACATTACCGAAAGCGGAATTACATCAAGCGGCATTAGAATGGGAGTCGTTATCAAGTGGACGTTCAGGACGGGTGGCATATCAATTTGTAACAGACCTTGCAGGTAGAATAGAATTGGGTAAGAAAAATGTGCATACCTAATCACAGGTAAATCTGAGAGGAACATTTATATGGACAATATAGAAACACTACAATACCTTTTCGACGTTCAGGGATACGTAGTTCTGGAAGATGTTATAGATGATGAACAGGTAGCAGCACTCAACCAACACATTGATGAACAGAATCTGCCAGAACCGGGAAAGGGGCAAAGATTCGGTAGTGCGCCTGATGGATCCGGTTTCTTACAATGGGGTAAACCGTTCTGTGATTTACTTGATCATCAAAGGACTATGGATGTGCTGCGATTTCGTTTAGGGGACTGCTTCCGTCTTGACAGGATATACGGTATGTATATGCGCGAAGGCATGCAAAGAGGCAGACTGCACGCAGATTACGGCGCATCATCACCGACATCCAGAGCAAAGCATGGAGAGTATTTTCCATTTCGTGATAGCGAGATACACAACGGTTTTGTTGTCGTAACGTGGAATTTGGCGGATACAGGTCCAGATCATGGCGGATTCTGCTGTATACCGGGTAGTCACAAAAGCAATTACAGATTACCTCATGACATAGCTGCCAATCCAGAGGAGTCACCTTGTGTCATCATTCCAAATGCACCTGCCGGATCTGCGATTCTTTTCTCTGAAGCATTAACGCACGGAACTGCAGCCTGGAACGGAAAACATCAACGCAGGTCCCTATTGTATAAATATTGTATCTCTTATTTAGCGTGGACATCTCGCCGCGTTGCAATACCAGAGAACATTGAACTGACAGAACGCCAAAAAATACTATTCCGGGAACCTGCTGATCCGCATCGACATTTCCCATCTCTATTTTAACAT
>VXOP01000330.1 GCA_009839975.1 Candidatus Poribacteria bacterium | reverse complement strand
AAACCACCATTTGTTATTATTTTAGTACTAATCATATTATTCACGAGTAGTAGTCTAATAGTTAGTAACGTAAAAGCGGATGAACATTCCGTTATTTCATTTCTCTCTAACGAAGAAGGAAATTATGACATCTTTATCATAGAGATAGATGGGAGAATACTCCAACGTCTTGCTACGGATACAATGAGAAAAAGTTCACTCACTTTCTCCCCGACAGGTTATTTTTTTGCTTATTCATCTAACCAAAAAGGAAATCCCGATATTTATAAAATGGATATTAGTGACAATAAACCTATCCAGTTAACACAGCACGCTGAAAGGAATATATGGCCTGCTTGGTCACCCAACGGAGAGTGGATTGCTTTTGTCTCTGATAGAGAGGGAACCCAAAATATTTACAGAATGGATGTTGATGGTTCAAACCTAATCAGATTAACTGACCAAGGATCAAACGGAAAACCGGCTTGGTCTCCAGACAGTCAGTTACTCGCTTTTTATTCGGATGATGGAATTACTCGTTCAATTTATATCATGAACACTGAAGGTGAACAATTAAAAAAGGTGACAGATCATCGAGCACTGTTTCCTACTTGTACATGGTCGCCAGATGGAAAACAGATTGCCTATCCTGCAGGAAATTTTGACAGAGAAGGTACGGATATTTTTACTATTGATGTAAATGGGAACAACAAAAGCAAAATAACCAGCATGGGTATGGGATTCCGATCTGGAAACCCAGCATGGTCCCCTGATGGGAAGTGGATTGCTTATTCAGTTGAAGAAGTGGTAGCGTTACCAAATCCAGAAAACAACTTTAGACTTATTTTTAGCGACAGTACTATATACCTCGTGGATAGCAAGGGGAACGGTGATGTTATACCTCTTGATGAAACAGAAGGGCTTTCAAGTGGTCATGTTCCTGTTTGGATTTCACGGCGTTTCTTTGCCGTAACGCCTGATGAAAGTAAACAGACAGTCACCTGGGGAAAGCTTAAGCACCCCAAAAACCGAGAACCTATACCTTATAGTAAAATGAAAAATTAATGAAACATTTCACCCCATACACCGATGACGAAGAATATCCCGCGTAGGGGCGAGGTGACCTCGCCCGTTATGAAACCAGTCAATATTTAACTGGCATTAATTCTAAAGTTTACTATTATTCAGTAAAATGTCTTACTACGAATACTACATCATTTTTTTAGCACTTATCTTCTGTGGATACGCATGTTACACAGACATAAAAACACAGAAGATCCGTAATATATGTTCCTTCGGACTCCTCTACGCTGGGGTGCTGAGCCAACTTATGGCGTGGTTTCTTGGGACAACGACACCGCTTTACATTATCGGACTGTTTTTTGGTAGTGGATTCGTAGGGTTTGCACTTTATTGGTTTGGTATTTTTTCACCGGGTGATTCCAAACTCTTCTGGGGACTCTGTTTGATCTTACCGCCACCACTCTTCAGATTGTTGAGTGGCATTATCAGTTTTCCACCTTTGATACTTACACTTAACATCATTATCCCTTACACAATCGGGATACTCGGTTTTCTACTTTTCAAATTCGTCTTTATACGTCATAAACTGAGAATTATTAGTAGCAGTATTATACCGAACCTTCAAAAAGAGATCCTTTTAGGGCAAATCTTCAACTTATTGCTCTTAGTAGGTATAGGATCAACAATTACCTATATAGCAGGATTCTTTGCATGGGAAATCAATAGACCTCTACAGATTGGTCTCGTCTTGACGACATTTATATTGGTACGCATATTACTGTCCAAAATACGCAAGACTACGACATCCTATGCAGTCATCGGATTTGCTTGTATTTGGGTTTCATTGAATGTCAGTACATCAATATCGGGGTTTGTTTACAGTTTTGCTGTCTTCTTAGGTATATACTTTTTCATTTTCATCATTGCCAAACAATTGGTTCTTGGGTTAGCAATGCTGCTGGTTAAGGATGTTGATATTGCCAACCTTCAGATCGGTATGATTCCTGCAGAACAAATTGTTGAAAGAAAGCACAAGGATGGCAGTATCTATTATGAAAAACGACAAGTTACATTTTCAAGTGGCATAACAGGTAACATTATTGTTACACCGAGTGCAACGGGTCTTAGTAAGGAAACAATAACAGAATTGCAAAAACTTGTGGAACAAGGTGCATTCACAGAATATGGAAATCAGATCAAAATCCAACCCGATATCTGCTTTGCACCCGTTATCACTGTAGGTGTACTTTTGACTGTTCTTTGCCAAGGTCCGTTTTATCTGCAATTCATTCAATTATTCTAATTTAATTTTTGAAAGGAGAAATCAATAATGAAGATTAAGACAGGACTTACGCATTCCCCTTGATAAGGGGGTTAGGGGGTTAAAAAGTCGTTATTTCAATGATATTTTGGTATTTTAACCCCCTAAATCCCCCTTATCAGGGGACTTTAAGAGAAACTGCGTAAGTCCTGTTAAGAATTAAATTGGGTAATATGTGGAGGCAAAACCGTTAACATGCGGTCTGGGAAACCCAGCCCCTACGAGCGTTTTTATGGATTGGATTACCCAAATATTTATTTAATCTTCATAATTCGATTTTATATAACTTATGAAACGGACGATTTTTATCATAGTCATTTTAACATTTCTTGTAACTTCACCACCCTTATTCCTGGAATGGTTTGAATCTCAAAGGATAAAACAGATTCAGGAAATCAAACAACAAGCCAGACCGATTTTCGGTGAACCTTTGGAAAAAGTTATGTCTGAACTTAAAGGCATTAACCCACCTTCAGCAGTTATCCTATATACAGGCAACACGAAAAGCCATCTTGAACCGTGCGGGTGTTACCAAGAACAGTCCGGTGGTCTATCCAGACGCGCTTACGTTATAGAACGAATCCGAGAATATGGATACCTAACACTTGTCGTTGATGCGGGAAATATTTTTGATGGACAAGAAGATATAGATGCAGAACGATGCAGAATCAATATGAAAGCGTTGGCAGAGATGGATTATTCAGCAATCGCACTCAGCGAAAGCGATCTCACCTACGATGACACCTATCTTATCCAACAAAGCATGGTTGCTACCTTTCCATTCTTAGCACCACGTACCGCAGGAAAGGAATTCACGCAGCCGTTTGTCACGCAGAAAGCGGGTGAATATACCATCGCCTTTGTTGCGGGGGAAGCACCTCAACAAGCAGTATCAGATGCTTCACTTATAGTGGCTTTAGGGAATCCTAAAAAACTTGAGAATATTGACATAGTGATTCTACCAGATGAAGTAGAAGCAGTGGCCTCTGACACAAAAACCGTGTATGTCGGTTCTAAATCAGAAGGTAAGACATTAGGTGTATTGGCAGTTTGGTTGGATGAAACTGGAGAGATGGCAGATCATTACACATCACAAATTGCGTTGACCGGTGAAGTCGGTGAGTCAGTATTGATCCGCCAAATGTTGACTGACTTTTACAGAAGCACTGTCGCTAAGCACAACACTTCTGATTTTCGGCTTTTTGTTGAACAGATGCTGGAAAAACAGAATAGTGGATATATTTCAGCAGAAACATGCAAGGGATGCCACGAACAGGAATATCTCCAATGGTCCGGAACGCGCCATGCATTTGCTTATCAGACACTCTTAAAAAAGGAGCGATACTTTGATCCAAACTGTGTCGTTTGCCATACTACAGGATTTGGATATGAGACAGGGTTCCAGATAGGTGATCAAGATTCAACGTTAAAAGGCGTGCAATGTGAAACATGTCACGGCCCTGGCAAACAGCACGCGGGCAATCCCAAGAAAACCAATATCCGTAGTGGTAAAGATACATCACTCTGTTTGCAGTGCCATGATTCAAAACATTCCCCAGGTTTTTCGGACGTTGTTGCATTAGTTATGAAGGATGTTAACCACAGCCGAGAACCGATGAACTTAGAAGAACTGTTAGCATCGCGGATTGAACGGATGGGAAAACCAACTCTGGAGTTATTTGTCATGAGTTATTGTCCATTTGCTATCCAAGCAGAAAAGCAGATCATTCCGATTGTCAAGAAATTCGGAGACAAAATAGACTTCAAACTTCGGTTTATTGCCCAAGAGAAAGATGAAATATCCTCACACGACATAACACCCTTTGTCAGTCTACACGGTTATCCAGAAGTAGCAGAAAATATTCGGCAGCTACTAATTGCGCAGGAATATCCAGATAAATATTTAGATTATCTGTTATGTCGTGGCAAAAAGTTGAATAAAAGTTGGGAAGATTGTGCGAGGAAACTCGGTATTGATGTGAATAAAATTCAATGACTGTTTGATACTCCTGAAGCAGAACAGGTTTTCAGAGAAAACATCAAACGAGCAGCAGAATTAGGAATTAAGGCTTCTCCAACAATCTTAATAGATAACCATCAATTCAGAACGAAACAGCTGCTACGTGCCAGCGGAACTCCTTGTGAGTGATTATCATGGAATCTGATGGTTTTTTGCCCATTTTGACTAAAATTTCAGAAAAAGTTCATTTTTTTTCGTTTTTTTCGTCATTTTATGCACCCTTTTGAGTAAAAAATGTGTCTTAAGTTTTGAAGGGTAAAAATGTGATCGAATTTCATACTTGTTGGAAATCCATTTATATAGAAC
>VXOP01000315.1 GCA_009839975.1 Candidatus Poribacteria bacterium | reverse complement strand
AAATTTGCCATGCAAGATCAATTTATTGCAAGCCTAAAACTACTTATTGCGAAAAATTAACTTATTGACTATTTTTTTCGTTCTTGTTATAATAGAATCTAAGGATTATTGACTAATTATAGTTTTACACCAAAGATTATACAGATTTTTGGTATTGGAGGAAAATGAAGATGAAATTTAGAAATAACAGTGGTTACTTTGTTGCCTTGTTGAGTATCATTCTGTTTACTATCTCAATCACAGGTATTGTCCAAGCTGGTATTGTTGACGAGGAGGCAGTTGAAGTACTCTATCTCTTTGACGAGGGAGAAGGGGACGTAGCGAAAGATTCCTCGCCAAATGAACGGGATGGCACAATAATGGGCGCACAATACGCTGAAGGTGTCTTTGGAACAGCGTTAATGTATGATGGCGTTGACGATAACCTACTGATTTCCGGTTATATGGGTGTCGGCGGAAAAGACCCCCGAACTACGGTATTCTGGTTTAAAGCTAGTAGTACAAGAGACCATTCATGGGTTAAATGGGGACCAAATACAGGCGGAGCAAAATACTACATACGAGGGCATGTGTCCGGTGAACAGTGCTTCCTCAGAATTGAGGTTAACGGTGGACAAAATTACGGACAAGCAGATGTATGTGATGGCGAATGGCACCATTGTGCTGTCGTTTTTCCCGATGGAGCTGATTCCGTTCAAGACACCGACCTCTATGTAGATGGTGTTCTTCAAGAAAACACCGGCGGAGATAGAGAAATGGACACTGGTGTAAATGTTGAAGTAAATGCCGGCGCACGCCTGACAGGACATACGTTCATGCACGGACTATTAGACGAACTCGCTATCTTCAGTGCCGCATTGGATGCTGAACAAATCAATGCCATTATGGATACCGGTTTATACGGTACCGTAAACGTTGACCCACAAGGAAAGTTAGCCACAAGTTGGGGAAGAATTAAGAGATACTAACATCCGTTTACTTATCAACATATCTCTTTACATTGGTAGGACGGGGACTTGTACCCGTCCTTTCCATTACCAACAAGGAGAAAAAATGAAAAGTCAATACAAAATCATGCTATCTGTTTTGGGTGTTCTCTTTATTACAATGTCAATTACAAGCATCGGCAATTCCGCAATAATTGATCAGGATACTATTGAGTTAGCCTATCTCTTTGACGAGGGAAGTGGAACCGTAGCTAAAGATTCATCAGGGAATAATCGTGACGCAAACATTATTGGGGCAGAATACGTTAATGGACGTTTTGGTAAAGCGTTGCAATTTGATGGGAATAATAATCATTTAGTTGTTCCCGATTTTGCAGGCGTTGGCGCACTTGAGCCAAGAACAACAGTCTTTTGGTTCAAAGCCGATGGCACAAGAGACCACTCATGGGTAAAATGGGGTAGGAATGCTGGAGGCGAAAAATACTATATACGCGCACACGTTTCAGGCGCGCAATGCTTCTTAAGGGTTGAGGTAAATGGTGGACAAAACTACGGAGCAGACGACGTATGCAACGGAGAATGGCGTCATTGTGCCGTCGTCTTTCCCGAAGGTGGAGAATCTGTCCAAGACCACGACCTATATGTTGATGGAAAACAGCAAACTAAGGCTGGTGCAGATAAAGACATGAACACCGATGGAACATCAGTTTCTGTTAACATCGGCTCAAGATTGACCGGACATTCATTCCTGCAGGGGATGTTAGATGAAGTCGCTATCTTTAATGTCGATCTAACGGAAAACCAAATCAATACTATCCGAAACAATGGACTAAAGGGCGCACTCAGTGTTGATCCAGATGGTAAGTTAGCCACAAGTTGGGCGAACATTAAAACCTATTAACCTATCTATCACCTACTATTTTCTACCATAATCTTCCAAACAATCACCGTAGGGGCGGGGTCTCCCCGCCCGCATATTAATTATTATATAAATGTTATATAAATGGGTCTACACCTACCTATTACACTAATCCCATAGATCAATTCCCAGCAGTTTTCTCCCTAAAGGTGTCAATTCTGGCGAACCGTAGTTTTTCGCTTCCCACCCCCGTGGGTCCCCTGGATAAGGTCCTCTCCCGAGTGCTCTTCGCTCACGCCACAACGTAATCCGTTCTTGTCGTCGTTCTTCATTCATCGGATTAGGCGCAACATAATAGTTCATATATTGAGCAAGCCTCGGCTTGTCGGATGTATTCTGTCCGTTACCGTGTGGAAGCGCAACATGCCAGATAAGCAAAGAACCCGCCTTCGCCGGCACTTGTATGAACTTCTCCCGATATACAGCTGGCGTCAGTTCCGGCACCCAAGGATTCTTCTCATCAATTAAGGATTTGTGTGCACCAGGCCAACAAACAAAAGAACCTTGATTGTCAGCAGTATCTCTTAAAAACAGAACACCTTGCGTGCTGAATCTCACCGGTAGTTTCGTCGTATCTGCATCCCAATGATACATACCTTTATGATCCCATTCAGGATAGTCAGGATGTCGTGGAGGTTTCATGTTCACTCTATCTTGGTGAACCCAAATCCTTTCAGTGCCATACACTTCACTATAGATCTGATGAATCGGTGGATGTTGGTACACGTTCCACATCGCTTGATGAAAATACATTTCCACCATACCAGCACCGGGTTTATGAGGCGCACGATACCAATCATTCGGGTCAGATGGATCCATCTCCAAGAAAGCGAAAATCGCATCAACCACCGCCTCACACAAATCTATCGGCACAGCATTTTCAATCACCATATAACCGTATTTATCAAAATGATCATGATGTGCTTGCGTTAATACTCCCATTTAATTGCCTCTTGTATCCGTGAGTTCTAATTTTTTAAGGGGATCAAAGGTGGAATTCAGTGTGGAAAACCGCGTCCTGTACGATACAATAACTCGGTAGCCTCAATCTCATAAAGACGCACCGCTTCCGATTGATGCTGAAAACCGCTACAGATTTCGGGTAGGTCCAATTCCGGACAACCATCACATGCACGCAGCTTACGTATGCTACGTTGATGGAAGTAAATCCGCCAGAATACTCCCATAACTAAGACACATACAATACCAGATATGAAGTTTCTGTGTATCAGAAGAAAAGGTATAATACCTAAAATGACTCCCATCACAAAACGCAAAATATCCTGACAGAATCTTGGTAGTTTCTTATAAAAACGCGGATAAGATGAAACGACCACTGGAACCAGAACGAATAGGATCCAAGTCAGTTTCAAATCAGCTATATACGTTGGATAAACTAAAGCTGCAATGATACCAATCAGGATGCCACTGTAAGCAAAAAGGCAACTACGACAGACATAAAGTTTACCGATTCGTAATACACCAGACTCGAACCTTTCACACAACGGTTTGTGTGCCCAATTGAAGGTATGGGTGTGATGTAGCCACATCCACTTCAGGCGGATGTTGAAGATGAGATTAGAGAACAAGTTGCGCATCATCTGGTCTTTTCAAAGGTATCCTGCATATCTGCCAAGATATTTCCAACCGCACCAACAGGAACATAATTCACAATTGGTTTAATAACAACTGCTGTACCATGCACAACCACTTGAGAGGCCCCCTGAGATGCACCTGTCAACTCAAAATCTATGTTGATAATTCCGTTTGCGTTCTGTCTTCCAGCCATCTGTAGCATTAAATCAATAGCACGTTGCCGAGATTCATCAGCCAACGCCGTATAAGATGGCAACTCACCACCGGTGACACCTTTACACCCCATGGCACAATCTTGTCCCACATCTTTGGCACGAACCGAAATTCCCCATACCAGACCCTTATAGTCTAGGATTTCATAACCATCAAAACCGTCGCTACCGGTCATAACGATCTGACCATCAGTAATTTCAGGACGCGTTCCTGCTAATAGGTCTTCTCTCCTCATAGAGTCTCCTCTCGTTTCAAAGGTGCACCACACATGCCACAGCGACTTGTATCCATATATTCAACCCGAACTTTTTCACCACATTTCGGACATCTGTAAGATTTTCGTGACTGTGCAGCTGAAATATATAGCAATATAACCGCTAAGATTATGATTGGTACTATTAAAAGCAACCACATGAGTACACCTTATGTTGTGATATTATAGGACTTATGAAAAACGTTTCAATGTCAGAATAATAACACATCCCAGTAAAATATACAAGAAGAACTGCCAGTCGGGTGCGTAAAGTTTTTGTCCTATTAGTGTCAATTGAAATTTCTTATGCTCTTAATAGTAGTAGGCACTCTCCGAGTGCCGTCTCTTCTGACAGAAAAAGGAACATAATATCTGCACACCTATCAGGAAGGGCACAAAGTTTTGGTTGCATGGACGTGAATTTTAGGTTTTCCCAAGATCAGAATGACCGAAGAACACGGAAAGGTTTTTCAGAATCGCGGTTAATTGCGATTCTGAAAAACTGGAAGTTTTCAATGGGGCTTACAAGCAATGAACTGTAAAAAGAATAGACGGTTATAGTCAAGGTACTTATCTTTTTTATTTCTATTCTGCGGGAGGATAATTGGGATCATGAAATGGAACAAACGATATCCCAACCGCAGTTATAGGATTATTTTTGCACTTTTTCTCAGCAATAATCCGACAGTTTGCATTGCAATCGTCTATGGTTTCTGTAACGTCTTTCAAACCTCGTTCCATATCCCATGCC
>VXOP01000103.1 GCA_009839975.1 Candidatus Poribacteria bacterium | reverse complement strand
AAATTGAAACAAGACGACACCAAAAAAGATGACATGAAGTCAACAAAAGAATCAGCAATTCGTGTGCCAGGAGTCGTGTTAGAATCTTTACCTGGGAACCTATTTCACGTAGAATTGACAGAAAATGACCATAAAGTTGTTGCCTATCTTGCGGGTAAAATGATGCAACACAGTATCTGGGTTTTACCGGGTGATCAAGTAACAGTTGAACTTTCCCCTTACGACCTAACACGAGGTCGGATCGTATGGCGAAATCCTGGCGTATAGTTTGATACATCTACATAATTGCATAGTCTTAATGGTATGAAATTTGATACCTCCTTCTCTATTTTTAGATGTAATACCAGATTAACGCGATTCATAGCGGTAGGTGCGATTTCCGTATCGCACCGATCTCCAATAAAATAAAATTTATCCTGTTAATTCGGTATAAATGTGCATCCGAAATTGTGTATAGGTGAATCATTATCATTTTTTTGATAATGGTATCTCACTCCCGCTGTATTGCGGAAAAAGGAGGTATAAGTATGTTTACTAACCAGAGGAGGTGTGACACTTAGTGTTACGCCCATACAGGTGCAACACTAAGTGTCGCACTCTTTGGACAGGGACAGGGGATACATCAATCCCTTGTCCCTATTCTTTTCTAAACACATCCATCCTACATTAACCCCTCCGCACATCAAAAAACTTGATAAGGCTGTAGCACATTCATCCTTGATTGTGCCGAAACATGTCCATCCTTCATTATCCTCTCCGCGCATCATTCATATTCATCAGAGCTGTAGCACATTCATCCTTGATTGTGCTTCTTTCTAAAACACTTCTCCATCATTCCCCTCTCCGTACAACAAACATCGTGATATAGCCGTAGCACATTCATCTTGATTGTGCTTCTTTGGACAACAACCATCCTTCATTGTGTCTCTTTGTACAACATTGATAACACCAAATGCTTAGCAAATACTTTATCGCGTGGGTCGGATTTCTTTTCTAAAATTGACGATTATGGTGACAGGATATTTACACACCTGTCAAGATTGTGCACTTGACATTATTCGTGTATTTATGATAATTTTTTAAAACATTTCATTGTGTATTCTGTTCTTCAGATTCTTGAGTTTATCTTAACAATGAGAAGTCGACCGAGGTAATAAAATATGCTCTTACGTAAAAATTGGTATTGGTTACTAACGCTGTTCGTTGTAATCGGTATACTAGGTTTCATTATCTTAAAACCTAAGACACCAGTCACTGAGACAAAAATCTTCAAAGTACCAGATGCTAACCAGGTTCGCAAGAATATCTCAGATAATCGTGCTAAGCGCACAACCGAACAAGGTACTAAAGAGAAGACAGAAACACAAACCGTAGATTCAACGCTCAGTAATGAAGCGTTTACTGAAACCCCGACTGAATCTCCAACCGATGGCATAACTTTAGGTGATGAAGATGTGGTATCAACTGAAACAGAAACCGAAGACTGGCGCGCAGGCGACTACGGTGAATCGCTATTTGGATTTGGTCCTTATCCCGAAATTCCTTCGGATTTTCCTGAAAGATATAGACCTACTTGGAGTCATGGTGTATATGATGCAATAAATTTTGCTGAGTTTCCAGCGGAATTTAAGGAACATAGACGTGCCGAGGAATTGATGGATCGAGTTCATGTCAAGTTATGGAAGGAGGGACGTACCGATATCACATCCATCAGTTTAGATCCTACAACAAACAGAGTATATCCACTTACGGCAAGTAAAGATCACCCGCTAAAGCGTGGGTGCTTTGACAAAGCGTAGCCAAACGTTCCCTGTCAAGGATTGAGATCTTCACTACAGTAATATATCGGGTATTCTGAGCGTGGCAGCTCATAGTATGTTTCGGATGCTCCCCAAGTCCGACTCCCCTACGAATACCTGATCTGGATGGGGCAACATATACCCTGAAAAGGAGAAACAAACTTATGTTTGTTCCAGTTAAGACGAAAGACGGAGAACAATTGATGCCGATGCATGCTGCACGCGCAAGGAAACTTGTGAAACGTGACGAGGCAACACCATATTGGCATAATGGCATTTATTGTATTAGACTAAACAAAGAACCGAGTGATCGTAAAACACAAGCGATCGCAGTCGGTGTGGATCCGGGTTCTAAAAAGGAAGGTTTCACGGTGAAATCCGAGGCTCACACCTATCTGAATGTGCAAGCAGATGCTCACAAAGATGTTGGCAAGAAGATTGAGAAAAGACGCGAACTCCGCAGAGGTAGGCGTTCACGCAAGTGTCCCAATCGGAAGAATAGGACGAACCGACTTGCTCAAAAGAAACGCATCCCTGCTGGCACGCGGGCAAGATGGGAGTGGAAACTTCGGATACTTGATTGGCTATCCAAGTTGTATCCGATCACACATGTGTGTGTAGAAGACATCAAAGCACGGACTATTGAACGTGCTAAAAAGTGGAATCAATCCTTTAGTCCATTAGAGGTGGGTAAGCAGTGGTTCTATACGGAAGTCAAAAAGCGATGGTCTCTGCTAACACTGCAAGGTTGGGAAACAAAAGAGATCAGAGACAGTCTCGGTCTCAAGAAATCGAAGCAGAAGTTATCAGCAACCTTTGAGGCACATTGTGTGGATAGTTGGTGTTTAGCCTATCATATTGTTGGTGGTGATAGTCTTCCTGACAATAGGGATATATTCTGCATTTCACCGATACCGATGAGAAGGCGTGAGTTGCACCGACAGAACCCACAGCGTGGTGGTAAAAGACCGAGATATGGTGGTACAATGTGTTTAGGTATTGTCAAGAATACACTTGTGAAACACGTCAAACATGGAAACCTACTGCGTGTGACAGGATACAATACAAGAGGTGGTCTCAATCTTAGTGAAATCGCAAGTAGCAAACAAGTTGTGAGAGGTGCGAAACCCAACACGTTTCGCATATTAAAAAGATTAAATTTTCAATATAGCACTTAGTGCCGACTACACTACCGAGCTAAAGCTGCGGTGTCCTGTCGGCAAGATTTTGATAGGGAATTAGGACGATTATAGGGTGAATTTTAAAAGTTTTCTTCATTTTGAACCAAGAAATGCCATTCCGTTTAATAGACACCACAGACCTTTATACTGGAAATCCTACCATCCTGGGTCAGACAAGTAACCGAAACTTCACATACCTCATACAGACATTTTAGTTGCAATTCTGCTTTATATGTGTTAATATTATGATAATATGACCGAAGTAATAATGTCTTGCTTGTAGGAGGACAGGCAAGTGGATGTCACAGTTTTGGTACTAAATGCCAGTTATGAAGCGATCAATGTCTGTAATCTAAGACGTGCATTGAAAATGGTTTTTAAGGGAACTGCTCAGACTGAGGAAGTATCTGAATCTGAAATTAAGTCTCCCTCAACAGTAGTCAAAATACCGCATGTCATTCGTTTGGTAAATTATGTTCATGTGCCGCGCAGTGTGGTCAAGTTTTCCCGGAAAAACGTGTTAGCGCGAGACCAACATACGTGTCAGTATTGCCAGCGCGAAATGACTGCCTCTCTGCTTACGCTTGATCACGTCATTCCCATTTCCAAAGGCGGAAAAACAACATGGGAAAATGTTGTGACAGCATGCAAACGTTGTAATAACAAAAAAGGCAGCCGAATGCTTCATGAAACGCAGTTTAAATTGAAACGTGTACCGAAAACACCATCAATCCTAACATATTTGCAACTTAACCGACACTTTCGTGGGTACCATCCTTCATGGAAAAAATACCTATATATCAACTGATGTTGATATACGAGTGTCTATAGGTTAAATTGATGATAAGATCGTGAGGAACGATTTAGTTAGTTATTCACGGAAGGTTACTGTGAGCATTCCGAATAAGTCTTGATGTATGCCGTACCAACCACATCCGGAAAAACTTAAGAAGTCTTGGGAATTTCAACGAGCCTATACTAAAGGTAGAAAGTATTGGGATAACTACTTCGTTATTTATGCTTGCCGTACACAATTAGTTCAGACACGATTAGGTATTACTGTAAGCAAAAAAGTTGGTAAAAGTGTCCAGAGAAATCGTATGAAGCGTCTCATTCGCGAGGCGTTCCGTGAACTGAAACCGAGACTTTTGTTGAAGCATGATATTGTGGTTGTCGGTAGAAAAGCTGCATGTCATCTATCAGCACAACAAGTTGAAGTGAGTTTGAGAAAATTGTTCAATAGAGCATCGGTTCTTATTATAGAAGATTCTAAGATATAACAATACTGAGTTGGTCGCATACGGATTGTTTGTGCCGTTCGTAACCATTAAGCCACGTGCAAAATTATCCCTGATTAGAGTTGTAAAAACAGATTTCTGTCATCTACAAGACTGTGACGGCAAAAAAGAAACATGAAACGACTTATACTCTTTGCTATCCGCGGGTATCGCCGCTTTATCTCCCCGCTTCTACCGTCAACGTGTCGTTTTTCCCCGACCTGTTCACACTATGCACAGCAAGCTTTGGAGCGATATGGTACTTTCAAAGGTATCTGGCTAACAATCAAACGATTGGTGAAGTGCCATCCCTATCACCCAGGGGGTTTTGATCCGCTACAGTAGCAATTTAGGCAGGCGGGTATTGAGGTTAGAAACATGGGCAATGACAGAAAAACAGACAAGCCCACTGCTTTAGCTGTGGGTCTAAAGACGCAGACTAA
>VXOP01000202.1:1478-4704 GCA_009839975.1 Candidatus Poribacteria bacterium | reverse complement strand
ATAAATTTGCATTTGGACTCTCAACATATCGTCCCTACTGAAGATTAAATTATTAATTGGCTGATACGCGGGCTGGGAAACCCCGCCCCTACGAAACCTTGCTCCTACGATGAGTCTTATCAGATGAATTACCCAAGTATTTGTTTAATCTTCATACATATACTTCATCTTATTTTTTTATTGAGGCATCCCATAACAGCACCGTGCCATCCCTACTCCCGCTTGCAATAAACTTACCTTCAGGACTAAATGCCACGGTATAGACCCAATCCGTATGTCCACTCAGGGTATGAAGGAGTGCACCTGTTCTGACATCCCACAAGCGATTTGTTCCATCTTTACTCCCACTGACAAGCACTTGACCATCAGGACTAAATGCCACGCTGCGGATCGCATCTGTATGCTCATCAAAAGTGTGAAGTATTGCAGTTGTGCTAACATCCCAAATATGAACTTTATTATCGTCGTCACCACTGGCAAGTAACTGTCCATCAGGACTAAACGTTACACTCCAGATCGGAGCCGAGTGATCATAGAGTGTGTGACGTAAATCTCCCGTGTTAACATCCCATAACTTGATATCACCACTGCAACTGACAAGTATTTGACCATCAGGACTAAATGAGAGGCTTAGGACCCACCCCTGATGTCCGTACAGTGTGTGGCGCAGAGCACCTGTGGAAACATCCCACAAACGAATCGATGCGTCCGTGCCGCCACTTGCAAGCAGTTTTCCATCAGGACTAAAAGAGAGACTTAGGATTGTAGCGGTATGTCCTCTGAAAGCGATATGTGCTTCGAACATGCGGTGCAGGGTACCCGTGTTGACATCCCATAAACGAATCATTCCATCAATGCCGCCACTGGCAAGGAGTTTACCATCTGGACTAAATGCCACGCTATAGACATCAGCCCAATCTGCGGATAGTGCATGCAAGTGTTTACCCGTGCTTATTTCCCATAGGTGGATCATGTTATCGTCTCCGCCACTTGCAAGGAGTTTGCCATCAGGACTAATTGCTATGTTTAGGACCCAATGTGTATGTCCTTCAATAGTGCGGAGCAGCTCACCCGTATTAACATCCCATAGACGAATTCTTGTTTCATCGCTTGCATTGGCAAGCACTTGTCCATCTGGACTGAACAACACATTACAGAATTCATATATATGTCCACGCATTGAACGGTGGAACTTACCCGTGCTGACATCCCATAAGCGGATCATGTCATCGTCACTGCCACTCGCAAGGAGGGTTCCATCAGGACTAAACGATACACTACAAACATCAGATGTATGTCCTTTGAGTGTGCGGTGAAGTTCACCCGTGCCTACATCCCATAGACGGACTGTGGTATCATCACTTCCACTTGCCAGTAGCCGTCCATCCGGACTAAAGGACACACTGTTTACAGCATCTGCATGTTCATTCAGGGTGAACAGTGATTCCCCTGTGTTAACATTCCATAAACGAATTGTGTCATCGCCGCTGGCACTGGCAAGGAGTTGACCGTCAGGACTAAATGACACACTATTGATCCAAACGGTATGTTCTTTGAGTGTGCGGTGCAGCGCACCTGTGTTCGTATTCCATAAACAGATTGTTGTGTCCTCGCTGCCACTGGCAAGCGTTTGCCCATCAGGACTAAAAGAGACACTTTTGACGCCTGACGTATGTTCACTGAAAATGTGCAAGTGTTTACCCGTGTTGATATCCCATAGACGGACTGTACTATCATCACTTCCACTGGCGAGCAGTTGTCCATCCGGACTAAAAGAGACACTTTTGACACCAGACGTATGTCCTGTGAGTAGCGCGAGTGGTTCCCCCGACTGTACGTCATATATCCAGATACCGACACTACTTGCAATCGCCAGGAGCGTGCTATCTGGGGAATATGCTGCTCCCGCTATCCCTCCTTTGCCAAAACGCATTTTTGCATCTTTAGGTAGACTCCACTGCGTGTAGTCAATTTTATCACCTGATACCTTATGTGATTCCTGAGCAGGTCCGGTACCTTTACCGTTATCAACAGAAGGTGCTCCTATCTGATTTCGAGTATCAGGTTGTTCCTCAAGATTCAGCACAATAGGTGTGTCAATTAATTCTACTGCCAATTCTGATTTGGATTCCAAATTATAGGGATGTTGAAAACGTGCTAAAAATCGGCTGCTTAATCCGAGCATCAGTATAATAAAGATGACACTTGATGCTGCAATTACCCATGGTACAATGGGTTTGCCACTGATGGGAGCAGCCGGTTTGATACGCGATATCTTTTTCATGATGTTTTCTGTGAGTTGTGATGGAAGTTGGAAACTACTTAAGCTCTCTTTTATCAGCGTTTCGTCGTTCCTTAATCTGTTGCGTGCGCGATGGAGTCGGCTCCGCACAGTATTTGGAGATACACCTAAGAACTCTCCAATATCTTCACAGGTCATTTCAGCGATATAATACAGATTGACGACTGTCCGCTCACTCTCTTGCAACTTATTTAGCAACTTCTGAACCAATTCTCGTCGCTTCTGATGTGCAGCTGCTTCGCGTTGTTGGGTGATATGCACAGAATAATACACCTCCTCCAATTCAATAGGATTCATTGCATCTAACGATTCTGGTTGTGGTTTTTTCTTTCGGTGCCAGGCGATACATTTGCGGTCAGCAATCACATAGAGCCATCCCGATAAACGATTGGGGTTTTTGAGCGTTGTGAGTTTATGATATGCAGTGAGGAATACGTCTTGCGTAATCTCTTGTGCAATGTGAAAATCACCAATCTTCTGCCATGCTAACGCATGTATCTGCTTTTGGTATTTTTCGACAAGGGCAGCAAACGCTTGTTGGTTCCCTTCTAAGGTCTGTCGAATCAGTTCAGCATCATTATTTATCATCTGATACCTCAATACGCAAAATGGTCTTCTGATTCATATAGACGCGATTTTGCGTTGTAAAATTGCATATTTTGAAAAAATGTAGATTTTGTGGAAAAAACGGTTTCTTTGAGATGTAAACTAATACGGCACAAACTGAAAGTTTATGCTACAAGAAAGTGCCATTATCAATATGAAGTGATATAGTCTTGTAAGACACAAACTAAATGAAGATTAAGAAATTAATTCGGCAAATACGGTTTTATTCCAGACTGGTAGGTGCGATTTTATAAAAAAACCCGAAAAAGATATGAACACCCAATAATAATTTTAGGTTGGATTTTGTAATAAAACCAA
>VXOP01000202.1:0-1468 GCA_009839975.1 Candidatus Poribacteria bacterium | reverse complement strand
CGATAGGAACCGCCTTTAGTAAGGTTCGGTGCGATTAGGAAATCGCACCTACCGGACCTGGTGAGATAGCACACAAAACAAGTTAAGCCGGTAAATCAATGTCAAGTTTCAATTTAGGATTCTGTTGATGGAGTTTGTGAATCGGTGTCATATCCTGAATTGGGTTTCCCTTTATTGTCAAGGTCTTTAAATGCGGCAAATTCTCAACAATGCTAACATCTCTGATGTTATTGTCTGCAATGCGTAACTCTCTCAATGTTTCCAATCCGGCAAGGGGTGTTATATCATTGATATTACACCCCTCAATACTCAACCTATGGAGTTGTGTCAATTCTGACAATGGACTAATGTCGTTGACCGTTATGCCATTAAGATGTAGAATCCACAGTTCCTTCAACTCAGATAAAGGTGTAATGTCAATAATAGGGTTGTGATCGAGATACAAGTATTTTAGCTTTGTTAAGTGCGTCAATATTGAGATGTCACTGATTTCTAAAGACTTAAGCGATAACCATCTGAGATGTGTCATACCCTTTAGGGGTGAAATGTCCTTGACTTTATTGTTATGAAGATACAAATTTGTAAGTTGTGAGCAGTTTGCGAGGGGTTTGATGTCGCTGATTTTATTGTTATGAAGGTATAAACTAGCAAGTTGTGTCAAATTGGT
This sequence comes from Candidatus Poribacteria bacterium, assembly GCA_009839975.1. GTDB lineage: Bacteria > Poribacteria > WGA-4E > WGA-4E > WGA-3G > MSPOR6. The sequence continues at coordinate 801 of VXOP01000202.1, read as the reverse complement.
GAGTGGCGTAATGTCTCTAATGTCGTTATTATGAAGGTCTAACAAGTTAAGTTGTCTCAATTCTGTGAGGGGTGTGATGTCACTGATGTCATTATTTACAAGTCTTAAGCTCTCAATTCTTGCTAATCCCTTCAGTGGTGAAATATCTTTGATTTTATTGTTACATAACCTTAGAAACTCAAGGTTTGTTAGTTTTGCAAGCGGTGTGATGTCACTGATATCGTTGCCTTCAAGCCATAATTCGGTGAGTTGCTCGTATTCAGCAAAAGGTGCAACACTACTAATTTGAAGTCTATTCATTGACAAATTAGTCAGTAAGGGGAATCGCTTCAGTAATCTATAAATGTGAGATAAATCTTGTATAGGATTTGAGCCAAGCCATAGCGACCGAAGCTGCGACAAATCTGCAATCGGTGTAAAGTCGCTGATGTCATTCATGTTTAGAAATAAAGTATGAAGCTGCCTCAAACCTGCAAGTGGTGTAATGTCCTTAATCTTATTGTCATAGAGCGTTAAGTGTGTCAACTTTTTCAAATTTGCTAACGGACTGAGGTCCTCAATTTCATTATTTGCGTATAGGTTTAGATTCTTTAGCTCAGTTAAATGTTCAATGCCTGATAGATCACGAATATAAATGTAAACTGCAGTCAGTATTTCTATACTTGTAAGGTTCTGAACGGGTATAGGTTCATCTGAATCTATTCCGATTTTCCCTCTTATCACGCGTGCTAATTTTGGATCGGATATATGGATGTATTCTTTATTGTAGTTATTCAAATGTTAATCACCTTCTTTCTAAAT
>VXOP01000321.1 GCA_009839975.1 Candidatus Poribacteria bacterium | reverse complement strand
GCGATTGTACCTTCATCCCCGACAACCCAACCGTATTTTTCGTTTGCAAAGTAGACAGCTTTGAAATCACTTGTCGTCTCGACTTCCTGTTGCACCCAAGTTTTTCCACCATCTGCTGTATGAACGATAACGCCGCCAAGCCCAACAAGCCATCCCATTTTAGCGTTTACAAAGTGTAGGTCAGTGAAGTTAGTTTCCCAATCTGCTTTACGGGTTGCTTCCATTTTAACACACCCGCTGATGACTAAAATAGGGACCAAGATTGCAAGAATAGAAAAAAGTGTTATAAAAGGATGATAGTTATTTTCAGATTGATGACGATACATAAATTGCATTTCGATTTCCTCCGACAGCACTTCAGTTTCGTTGAGTGAAAGTTGATCGACTTTCATTCAAACATATCTTGATATATTATACCACAAAGTAAATCAAATTGAAAAAAATGTTGCACAGAAAAAATAATTGGAGGATATTACTTACTTGGTGTAGGGGTGAGAGAAGTTATTGTCATCCTTCTTGTCTGAATCGCGGAATTTAAATATGCTTGAAAATCGTCATCCCTGAAGACGGGTTCAAGGCAAGGTGGTAATAACAACGGTGATGATTCTGACAAACCTATCTATCTTTTTAATATGGACTATCACTAAAAAGACCTGATCGCAACACAGCAACGCCAATCGCAATACAGACACTTAACGCAATCAATCCTATCTGGATTAACTGAGATTTCTTTTTTGCAACCACAGCAAATAGCGGCGCAATTACCAATAGGAGGACACTTACTAATGGGACTTCCGCATAAAATCTCCCATCCAACCAGATACTAACGAGAAGTATTGATAGGACAGGTCCTATACCTATAAGTAAAGCAGCAAGGTTGTGTATCGTAGTCAACAAACTGAAAACTGATTGACACGTTTCCAAAAAAAAGATACAATATTGACATGACACAATATGATGAAATAGTAAAGCACTTATGAACAATAGAAACGGACAAAGTATGAACATCCTCGTCCTACACGGACCCAATCTACATCTCTTAGGTAAACGGCAACCTGAGATCTATGGACATCAGACCCTAAATGATATCAACACTGCACTGGACCAATTTGTAGCATCTTCTTCATTTGATGTTACACTCAAGATTTTGCAGTCAAACCATGAAGGTGAACTGGTGTCCATTATCGGCGAACACATAGATTGGGCAGACGGTATATTGATAAATCCCGCAGCATATACACACACAAGTGTCGCAATTCGGGACGCACTATCCACTGTCGGATTACCCGTAATTGAAATACACCTATCCAACATCTACGCACGTGAAGAATTTCGACACCACTCTTATGTCTCAGGTGTTGCTGCTGGCGTAATAAGTGGATTTGGCGCATATAGTTATATCTTAGCTCTTGAAGCAATGATACATATCCTTGGACCCAAATTAACTGATCATAAAGACATAGTTTGAAAGGAATTGTTTGTGGAACAAAATCCGTTTATACCTTTCAGTAGACCCTGGATTGACGAAACAGAAATTGAAGCAGTTAGCGAAGTCCTCGCTTCAAAATGGATCAGCACAGGAGCGAGAGTCAGAGAATTTGAACGAGCATTTGCTGAACTAATCGGCGTAAAACACGCAATTGCAGTCAGCTCCTGCACAGCAGCACTACACCTTAGTCTTGTCGTTACCGGTATCGGGATAGATGATGAAGTCATTACAACACCTTATACCTTCACAGCAACAGCAGAGGCTATCCGATATGTTGGAGCAAAACCCGTTCTTGTTGACATCAATCCTGAAACCTTAAACATTGATGTCAATAGGATTGAGAAAGCAATAACACCGAAAACCAAAGCACTCATGCCAGTCCACATTGCAGGACTCCCGTGTGAGATGGATATGTTGCATGATATATGTCAGAAACATAATCTGTTGCTCATTGATGACGCTGCACACGCCATTCCCGCTGAATATAAGGGACAATCCATTGGGACACTTGGGGATCTAACCGCTTTTAGCTTCTATGCAAATAAGAATATCACGACTGCTGAAGGAGGAATGATTACAACAAACAGTGATACATACTCTGAACCTTTGCGAACAATGCGGTTACACGGGATCGATAAAGATGCGTGGGCAAGGCAGTCAAAACGGAGTATATGGCGTTACGACATCACCACCGAAGGTTATAAATATAATATGACTGACATACAAGCAGCGATGGGGCTGTGCCAACTCATGAAAATCAACAAAATGCATGAACGACGGCAGAACATTATACAGATATATAATGATGAACTATCAAGAATACCACAAATCAATGTTCCTGCTGCACCTGATGAAATGTCAAAACATGCATGGCATCTTTACATTATCCAACTTAATGGTGTTGACAGAGACCTGTTTGTTGAAACATTACGCGATGAGAACATAGAGTGTAGCGTTCATTATGTGCCTTTACATCTATTTGACTTTTATCAGAAGCAATACGGATACAGTGTCGGTGATTTTCCATGTGCTGAACAAGTTTTTGAAAAAGTCGTGAGTCTTCCACTCCATCCAGCATTAACCGAATCAGATGTCCATATTGTGATTAATACCATCAAACGTATATTGACATAAATACTTAAATAACCCAAATTGTTACCTATGTAGCATAATCTGTTAGATTGTGCTACAAGATGTTGGATAAAAAAAGAGAATCCGTCATGCCTCTCCAACAACTCTACCAAATCATCCCCACAAAAGTTTGTCTATCGTGTGATGTATGCTGTCGTTTCTTGGATAAGGATAGTCCGCTTGCCCCCATTTTTACTGAAAATGAGACTGAACGTTTGATTTCTAAAGGTATTGACAGTACACTATTCCAACACCAAAAAGATGGTAAAAGTAATCAGATAGCACTCATTCCACATGAAGATTACTATATATGTCCTTTTTTTGAACCGGAAACACATCACTGCAAAATATATGCGTCTCGTCCCCTTGATTGCCGGTTGTATCCGTTTACAATCATGTTCAGTAAGGACAGAAACAGTGTCGAATTAGGCGTGGACATGTTATGTCCGTATAGTGAAGAGCATTATGAACTTGAAGCGTTTCAGCAGCATTTGAGACATGTAATAGACTATGTTGAATCAGAACTTGTCCGTTCACAAATACTTGAAAATTGGAGTCTCATTGGTGAGTTTCAAGATACAGTAAAGGTTTTCCATACAATTAGTTACTGCAATGAGTCATGCATTTAAACCGCTTAACACTTGACCATAAACCACTGTTTGATCAATATAATCTCCAATCAACACAATCTTTATCCAATTATGCCTTCGCAAACCACTTCATTTGGCAAGATTTCTTTGATTTCTACTATACAGTTCATCAAACAAAGGAACGAGACTATAAGAATGATTTCAATTCATATCTATGTATTTTTGCAAAGCAGGGGGGTGACTATTTTATGCCAATTCTGCCTCTGCCGTGTCGGATCGAATGTCTGAGTTATGTCAATACTGTCTGCAATGCATATCAGTTCATGCTGGACTCCAATAAAAATCCTGAGATCGCGCGCATTGAAAATGTACCAGAAACGTATCTCACCGTATTCATTGACAAAGGCTTTACCGGAATTCAAAAAGAAGCAGACTACGTTTATTTGACACAAGATCTATGTGAACTGAAAGGAAACAGATATAAACAACAAAGAAATGCATATAACTCCTTTCTACGAAATAATAAATCAATCCAGTATGCATCCTATCAATCAATGGATAAAGATGCATGTATTGAACTATATGACAAATGGAGGAAAACTCGCGCAAGAAGATACGATGACGCAGTCTATCAAGCTATGCTTGACGATTCCAAAAGTGCACACAGAATAGGAATCACTTATGCAAAGCCATTAGGTTTGGTAGGCAGGACAGTAAAAGCCGATGAAAAGTTGTGTGCCTATACATTCGGTTATGAGTTGAACAGTGAGACCTTTTGCATACTTTTTGAAATCTCAGATCTACGTATAAAAGGAATTTCTCAGTTCATCTTTCGCGAGTTTTGTAGAGAGTTATCAAGCTCTTATAAGTGGATAAATACGATGAGTGATTCAGGATTAGAGAATCTAAAACGTGTGAAACGCGCATACCATCCAAAGCAGATAATTCCATCATATAATATCTATGGACACAGCACTCATATTCCTTAACGGACATTACAATTCACGCAGACTAGACTTTTACCGGCAAGAGATCGAAAATGCTGTAAAAGACGGATCCCCGCTTTTATGTGCGGATGGTGGAATCCGCATTTTTGACGAACTAAATAGACATTTCTCCGTAAACTTTATACCTGATGTGTTAATAGGTGACTTAGACTCAGGTGCTAACTGTCTAACTGGTGCCAGGAAGGTTGTTAAGAAGTGGATAGGTAAAACGGATAAGGATATGACAGATGGACAGTTAGCCGTAGAATATGCAATAGAAAACTATCATAGTAACCAGATTATTATTTATGGCGGTTTACCTCGCAGCGATGAATACGAAACAGATCACTTCTTGGGAAATCTCAAACTACTACGTTTCGGTAACGCTCTAATAAAAGTTGACAACATAGACTACAGTGCTGAAATGCGGGATCCATTGCAGACAATTCACTATGTGTTGTCTGAAGTACGGATTGAACGAAAAAACAGTGGTTTGCAGCGCGTGTCCCTAAT
>VXOP01000302.1 GCA_009839975.1 Candidatus Poribacteria bacterium | reverse complement strand
CTTGCTCTCGCTGCAAATGCAAGTTGTCTGTTTTTCTTATCAAGACACAAATCAGACGATATAAACATGCGGTCAACGTGGTTATGCTCTCGTAATGACATCATCGCCAACACAAGTGTCTTCTTAGCTGCTGTCCTCGTTGCTATGACACATTCCAAATTACCAGACTTGATAGTCGGGTTACTCATAACAGTGATCTTTCTCAAATCTGCCATCTCAGTCCTCAGAGATTCCATTAGAGAATTACGTTTACCGGTCATAGAACCGATAAAAGAGCTCTGTAAAGCAGGTATCTGTCCAGCAAATGCGTGTGTCTGTAGCACATTCTGTTAGATTGTGTGTATTTGTAGCACATTCTGTTAGATTGTGCATGTTTGTAGCACATTCTGCCAGATTGTGCATAAGGTAACCGGTACCACAAAAGCGTTCAATTAATCCTAAAATTCACTACACATTCAGTATCTATCCGATCAGTCGTGTTATGTATAAGTTAGCCATCGGCGGCATAATGCATGAATCAAATACTTTTAGTAGCGCACCTACAGATTTCAACGCGTTTTCACGGACAATTGGAGACGATATATTTTCTGTTTGGAGAGACACACATCATGAAATAGGAGGATTTATTGAAAGCACAGAACAGCATGACTGTATAGGCATTCCCACCTTGATGGCAGCAGCGACTCCAGCAGGTCCGGTAACAGACGCCGCGTTTGATAGACTCACCCATATTCTCATACAACAACTGAAAACAATCCCTGATTTAGATGGATTACTGCTTGCACTGCATGGTGCGATGGTAGTGGAAAGTTATCCCGATGGTGATGGCGAAGTATTGCGTAGACTACGAGAGACCTTCGGACAATCTTTGCCGATTGTCGTCACACTTGACCACCATGCAAATGTGTCGCAACAGATGGTAGACAAATCAACAGCACTTATTATATACAAGACGAATCCGCACATTGACCAACGGCAACGCGGTATACAAGCAGGGAACTTGATGATGCGGATCCTGAATGAAGATGTCCTACCAACCCAAGCTCTGGTCAAACCACAGATGATTCTCAATATCCGCTATCAAAACACAAGTGCAGAACCGATGTTTTCCATATTGAAATCCGCTGAAGAATTAGAGAGCGAAAACAATATCCTTGTTGCGAATGTTGCTGCCGGATATCCTTATGCTGATGTGCATGAGATAGGTCCATCCTTTGTCGTTGTGACGGATAATGATCAGAAACTCGCGCAATCGGAAGCAGAACGGTTAGCGGATATGTTGTGGCGTGTCCGTGACGAATTGTCATTGAACTTACCTGATGCTGCAGCAGCAGTTCAGCAAGCGATTGAAAGTAAAGAACATCCTGTCGTGCTTGTTGAAATGGGGGATAATATAGGTGGTGGTTCCCCTGGTGATAGTACCATTGTTTTGGCAGAACTGATTAGGCAGGAGGCATCAGGTTTTGTTGTTGTGCTATGTGATCCTGAGTGTGTCCAGAGTTGTATAAGAAGTGGTGTAGGTAATGCGGTATCTCTGATGGTAGGTGGGAAAACTGACAATCTCCATGGAGACCCTATTGCTATACAAGGCAAAGTGCGTTTGATACATGATGGACATTTTATTGAGACAGAACCCCGTCACGGTGGACAGAAATATCACAATCAGGGATTAACTGCTGTTGTAGCGATGAAGGACTCATTAGTTGTGCTAACAAGTAAACGTCAGACACCGTTTAGTCTGCAGCAATTATTGAGTCTCGGCATCAATCTCAAGGAAATGCGGATGATAGTTGTGAAAGCTGCTATCGCCTATCGTGCTGCTTATGAACCGATTGCTGGCAAAATAATTGAGGTAGATACACCAGGTTTGACTGCAGTGAATCCGTTGCATTTTTCGTATGAGAATGTTAGACGGCCATTGTTTCCTTTGGATTGAATTGGACCTTCTCAGAGTTTTCCCTATATTAAGTCATTGCAAGGATTAGAGGTGCTCAACTGATATTTATCAGATTAGCTAATCTGCGACTTTATCCGAAGATGTTTCTGAGGAATCAGGATTCTGATTAGGTGGTTCTGGATCAACGAACTTATACTTACCAGATTTCCGCAATCTTTCCCCCGCTTTTTGATAGTAGGCGAATATTTTATCGGGATCGTGTCCACATTTTTCTGAAATTTTCATTCGCATTTCGCGAACTTCCTTAACGACTTCATTCATTTCTGTGCTGTTCAGATCGATTTTCTTATCCATTGCCGTGTCTTTTCTTGTCTAATAAGCGATTCCTCATCAGTCCGTAAAGTATAGTAGGAACTGGGAATTGTTGTTTCAATATAGATACGTTTTTGCATTGCTTAATCTTACAAAGTATTATACCACATAAAGATCCTAATTGTCAAAAAGAGGAATCTACTTGTAATCCGCTTATATTATGGGTGCTAACACTAGCGCGCTGCGGGCAGGGACATAGAGTTGAATTGACTGTGTTTGTCCGCCTGTTGCCACATCCTGCCATGGGTAATGGGAGTTTTCTACCGCACCATATCCACCAAATTCTTCGTCATCGGTATTAAGAATAAGCTTGTAGTCTCTCTTTTCAAGAGCAGGAATTCGCCAATCCGTGACAGAATCTGTCGGATGGAAGTTGAATGCAAAGATAAGTCCACCACGCGAATAGACAATCTGTTTCGCATCCTCGTGAATAAATAACAACTGTATGTCCGTATCTGTCAGGATACGATACTTAACATCAAGGTTCTGCAGTGCGGTATCAAAGGCATTTAGATGTCTATAGTAGAGCGTATCATCGTCAACAAGATGCCACTGCCTACGTGCATACCAATACGAATTGTTGTTTCCCTCGCGCGGAAAGTCAATCCATTCAGGGTGACCGAACTCGTTTCCCATGAAGTTGAGATATCCTTCTCCACCTAAACTAAAAGTCAAGAGGCGAATGAGTTTATGTAACGCAACACCACGTGCAATCCGTAGACTCGGTGTGAAGATACTCATATTTGTGTAAAGTTCAGCGTCCATCAACTGCATGGCAAGGGTTTTGTCACCAACAATACTCTGGTCATGGCTTTCAACGTAAGCGATGTGTTTTTCATCTTTGCGACGGTTAAGCATCATGCCGTAAATCTCACCGATATGCCAGTCTTCATCCTTTTTATCCTTCAACAACCGGATCCAATAGTCGGGGATACCCATCGCAAGACGGTAGTCAAAACCGAGTCCGCCTTCAGCAATAGGACGCGCGATTCCCGGCATGCCACTCATATCTTCCGCAATTGAAATCGCATTCGGGTTGACAGCCTGCACGAGCGCATTCGCCAACATCAGATACGCCATAGAATCTAATTCCACTGTATCCCCAAAATAGTCGGCATAACCTGAGAATTCTTTACCAAGTCCGTGATCACTATAAAGCATGCTGGTAACACCGTCAAATCTGAAACCATCAAACCGATAGGTCTCAAGCCAATAACGGATATTGCTGAGAAGAAACCTTTGTACTTCGTATCTGCTATAGTCAAAACAGAGCGAGTCCCAAGCAGTGTGTTTTCCCTTTGCACCCGCATGAAAGTACTGATGGTCTGTTCCATCAAAGTGATTCAACCCTTCGTTGATGTTCTTCACAGCATGGCTATGCACAAGGTCCATAATCACTAATAATCCCATGCCGTGTGCGGTATCAACGAGTTCTTTCAGTTCCTCTGGTGTTCCGAAACGACTTGAGACAGCAAAGAAGTTACTCACATGGTATCCAAAGCTGGCATAATATGGATGCTCCATGATTGCCATGAGTTGCACAACGTTATATCCTAATTCGGCGATTCGAGGCAGGATGCTCACTGTAAATTCGGTGAAAGTGCCGACTTTCTCACATTCTTGTGCCATACCGATGTGTGCTTCGTAAATGCGTAACCCCTCTTTGTTTTGATCTATGGATGGCGTAAGGTTTTTCCATTGATACTGATTCGGTGGATACCAATACTGTCCTGTAAACGCCGTCTCGTTTTCTTGGGTAACACGTTGGACATAAGCGGGAATTCTATCCAGTGCGCTATTTTCCGAGATGACATGAACTTTTAGGCGACTGCCGTGTGTTAGCCTATTCTCATATTCTCTGTCTGGTAAAAACAGATGCCAGATTCCCCATTCATCAACGAACATCGGGTTTGCGTCACGGTCCCAATCGTTAAAATCTCCAATGAGAGATAGGGATTTCGCGTTTGGTGCCCATTCACGGTACCAAACACCGTTTTCATTATCACATTGACCACGGTTGAAACCGAAATAGAGATGTCCTTGACTAATCTCTCCTAATACACCACCAGTTTTCTCAATTTCTGTCTTGAAACGGAGATAATGTGCAATGCGTTCACGCAATTGGGTAGCATAAGATTTTAGCAAAGGATCAGATTTAATAAGACGTGTGGCATCAGGCCGGTGTTTTGACATAAGGTTGGTTTTCGGTGATAATAGGTAGAAATAGGTATCCTTTCAGAAACAACTATCATCTGAAAGGAAACAAAATAGATATACTTCTCTGATTACAATATATAATATCAGGTTTTTGTTTTTTATTTAACAGAAAAACATTGTGTTTTTCGAAGTGTTCATCACCCCCAGGCCGGTAGGTTAGGATTATAAAATCCAACAAACCACATTTTGATAAATATAAAAAAACAATAATAAAAATAAAAAAAA
>VXOP01000169.1 GCA_009839975.1 Candidatus Poribacteria bacterium | reverse complement strand
TAGGATCCGGTGCGATAAGGATATCGCACCTACCGGCCTGAGTATTATTGATAGTGTATAAATAATTCCATAATCCACCATAGTTTGCAAAATGTTATCACATATTGTCTCGATTGACAAGAGTATTGTAGAATCAACATGGGTAGATTTTGGATTAGAGTTGTATTGCTGATAGAAACATGCTATACTTCACTCACATTTAAAAACCAAGAAACATGGTAAAACTTACGGAAATGACACAGCAAGTAACCTCCGCCTTAGCACGCGGAATCAATTACCTACTAACACTTCAGCAAGATGACGGGAAATTTGAAGGACAATTATCCGCAAGCACTTTTCCATCCTGTGCTTACGCATGGATTCAACTTGCTCAAGGTGAAACACCATCATCGGAACAGATAGCGTGGTTCATCAATACACAGAACGAAGAGGGGGCATGGGGATTGGATACTTCAAAACATTCCAATCCAAATGCTACGTTATTCTCAAAGTTGATTTTAGAACAGATATCAGAAGCATCATCACAATCGCAAATTCAAGATACGTTGTCAAAGATTCCACATCACCCCCTTGACTTGGCACTCCTAAAACTTGCTTATGCAACATTCGGTAGGTTCGACTGGCACAAACTGTCCATCTCAAAAAAAGCACTTCCATTGATGCATGTGATAAAGATTTTGAAAAGTATACCCGTATTTCGTCCACTATTGAAGCCTCCAAGACACAAACTCCCGCCAGTTGACCTATTCAACACCCCTTTATTTCAAGACCTATTTATAGCCGAACAACATACATTGGTCCCAGTTTTCATTTTAATCGAGCTTAATACCAGCAATCGACAGGATATATTAGAATCATTGGTAGCTTGGCTAAAGTCGAAAGTATTGAGTGATGGCAGTTGGTTTCGTGTGAATTACATTACTGCATTATCCGTGTTAACACTCATTGAAGTGAAAAAGCACGGACATTCAGATAGCAGTATTACGGATCTCATACAGAATGGAATTCAATGGCTAAAATCAACGCAGAATCCAGACGGGGGATATCGCGAAGCACTTAACCTTAACGTGTGGGACACAGCATTAAGTGTTATCGCTTTAACAGAAGTAGAACCGGATTACATAACGCATACAGATGCAATAGAAAATGCTGCACAATGGCTTGTGGATCAACAGAATGGAGATGGGGGTTGGGCGTTTTCCGGTATGCAGGATAGTGCATTACCCAGTGATGCGGATGACACGGCATTAGCGACACTTGCAATCATCAGATCAGAACAAGAGTCAAGAAAGACAAATAGTGCCATAGAGCAAGGGATTGCATGGCTCAAACAGAACCACGGGGAAGATGGAAGTTGGAGCACATACCAACCGGGACAGGGTGATGTTGGATGTGTTAGTATCACAGCACATGCTATTGAGGCATTATTGACCTATACTCAAAATGGTGAGAACACGCCACAGATTGCGGATGGTGTTAAATGGCTTCGCGCTGCAATACATAACGACGGATACTGGGACGACCTCTGGTTAGCAAAGCGAACTTATGGAACAGCATCCGCTCTTATGGCACTGGTAAAATCGGGTACTGGTGATGTGCTGGAGAGGAGAGAAGGTGTCAGATGGTTAGAAAACTCACAGAACCCAGACGGTGGGTGGGGTGAAGACATGTTTGGTAATCCGACACATAGCACCATTGAACAGACTGCCTGGAGCATTTACGCGTTATTGCTTTCAGGTGCTGTTAATCCGACTATCCAGAAGGGAATTGACTATCTCATCAGACAGCAGCGAAGGAACGGTTCATGGCAAGAGAGTTGTGTCGGTATCTATTGGGAGATTATTGGGGGATACAGCGACCCAATTTATGCTTCGGTTTTTCCAATTTTAGCATTGAATCAGTACCTCAAACAAACCCAATAATAAGATTTTCTATTAGATGTGGTTTTTTCATATATGATATCGGTCATCATGCCAATATTGAACGAGGCGAAGATATTGGACGAAACACTTGCCAAACTTCAAGATGAACTGAAGAACCATGAATTGATTATCGTAGATGGTGGTAGCACTGACGGTTCAATAGAAATTGCTGAAAAGTATGGTAAGGTTGTAAAATCTGATCGTGGCAGAGCAAAGCAACTCAATGCAGGTGCAAAGGCGGCTTCAGGTTCAATTCTGGTTTTTTTACACGCTGATGTCTGGCTTGAAGCAGGTGCATTGTGTGCTGTCAAGCGAACATTGTCCTTAGGATATGTTGGTGGCGGGTTCCTTCAAAAGATCGACGGGAAGAACCCCTTATATCGCATCATTGCGTTTACAGCCAATCTGCGTGGGAAATATCAGAAGATTTTCTACGGTGACAGTGGCATATTCTTGTCAAAGAAGGACTTTGAGAGACTTGGCGGATTCCCAGATGTTCCGATTATGGAGGAGATAGCGTTTTCCAAGAATATGCGAAAACTCGGTAAAACCAAAATGATAAAACCCCGAATTCACATTTCTCCTCGTAGATGGCAGACGAAGGGTATTATCCGGACAACAGTAACAAACTGGTTTATCACATTTCTTTATAATTGCGGGTATCCTTTGGAACGACTCGCAAAACTATATCAAAATATCCGATAGAAAGATAGTAAAACTAAGGATTAATGAGACTTTTCAACGTTTACGATGACCACCCACCGTAGGGGCGAGGTCTCCTCGCCCGTCGAGGTCTCCTCGCCCGTCGAGGTCTCCTCGTCCGCTGTGGAATGTATCATTAATTCTGAAGGGCACTTAAAAAAAAGCGGGAACAGCAGAATAGCTGTTCCCGCTTTAGATCATTGATTGAGATTAACGATTTACTTTAAGATGTCCCCACGTGGTTGACAATTTGCCATCTGCATGGACATCTAATGTAGCGTTTTCCGATATCCAATTTTCAATAAATTCAGCGACGCCAATACCGCGTGGGTCGGTACCCGACCAATTTGGGATTGCGGCTTGCCACATCGCAGCAATCATACCATTACCATCTTTACCAGATTCTTTACTAACTGCTACAACAGGATCAGCATTGTTTGCGTCTTCTTGTGCGAAAATAACGACATCCCAATTAGAGTTGGCAAGTTGTTCCACATGCCAAGGACGAATTGAGCGAAATGGCTTAAGCGATGGAATATATTTTTCACCAAGTGCTGTTGGTGTCTGATTTCCCGTTCCGCGCTCATTAAAGTCTAAACCTGGTATATCAAAAACATTCGCAGCACCACCACCTCCATTTTCTGCGCTTCGGACACCACCTTCATAACTCATGTAGAAGATCCAGTCAGCAACATTTATCACTATATTACCGGCTTCTATAAAGTTCTCAACATTGGACCCGTCTGGTTTCGCGTTGGGAAATGGATAAAGTGAACTGGGAGCAGTACCACAGGCAAGAAGGATAACGTCTTGTCGTCCATTACCAGTGTGTGCTTTACACCACTCAGCAAGCGGAGAATCATCTCCCATTTCATCTCCATCCCCAAAATCCTGTATAGAATTAAAGAGAGCCTTAACACCTTCATGGTTCATCACAAGTTCCGTGTTGGCTTCTACAGCCTGCGGAGAAATCCAACCTGGATTTGAAGGACCAGAATAAATTGCCAGATCACCAGCATAAATCATTGTCACACTTAAGAAAAATGTGACGGTTAGTATACAAAAATAACGTTTCATTATTAGTTAAATACCTCCTAAAGAATATATAAAACTGAATATTAAAGGACATCGTATTGTCCTCTTCCTTAGGCAACCTATCAAATTTGACAAATTAAGTCAAGAAAAATTTTTTGTCAATGAACGAACGGGTGCGTACAGTTTTTGGCATGACGTCATGATGAATGTCATACTGCACAAAAAAGTATCTGCTCAGAATTTGGCGTTATCAAACCGTAGCACATTCATCTTGATTGTGCAACGAACCACGTCAAACCACGCGATAATGTATCTGCTACGGATTGGGTCTTATCAATGTTGGGCAGAGAGGGGCATTGAAAGATGGTTGTTATCCAAAGAAGCACAATCAAGATGAATGTGCTACAGCTGTCCGACGCTGTTTGTTGAGTGGAGAGGGATAATGATGGGAAAATGTTTTAGAAAGCAGCACAATTACATGCCAAAAACTTTACACACTCATGTTGTGTCTATGAACGACACTATTGATTTCAATCTCTTGATCTGCTATACTGATTGTACGGAGAAATGTTATGGTTACCAAGAAAGACATTCAGGCGACATGTGATGACATTGTTCGTGAATTTGCTCCGTTACAGGTCATTCTGTTTGGTTCTCACGCTTATGGAACACCGACAGAAAACTCGGATGTAGATTTATTGGTCGTGATGGATATTCCGGAGTCGGAAACGACTCGTCAAGCGGGAGAGATTTGGCAGCGCATCCCTCAAAGCAACTAATACCTATTCAGTTGCCTTCTTGAATTCTTCCATACCATTCTTCAACCAATCTTCATTTTTCTCTTTCAACTTTTCAAGGTCTGCAGGATTCTTAATGTCAATGATGTGAGGTGTTATAAGGAACACAATCTCAGTATCTTGTATTTCTGTTTCAGTACTCTTGAAGAGTCTGCCGAGTAAAGGAATGTCGCCAAGAATAGGCACTTTGTTCTCTACCTGCTTCTGCTTCTTGCGTATAATACCACCTACGATCAACTGCTGTCCATCTTCTACATC
>VXOP01000416.1:3987-37151 GCA_009839975.1 Candidatus Poribacteria bacterium | reverse complement strand
GTATAATAGACAAGTAAGAGGCATCCTAAAAAAGTCACAATATGGACAGGATATGCTGCAATAAGTGATAAAACGCCAGATAAGTCTGTCATCCTACGACCCCATGTTTATTTACGAGCCAGTGATGATTTTTGTTATTCCTTCATTGAGACTACCGGAACGATACCCTTGCAAATCAAGCGTGACGTGTTCATATCCGAGTTGTTTAAAATGTAGGTTGACTCGGTTTCGTGTTTCTTGCTGACGAAGTAAATTTATTTCCTCTGCATCCAATTCAATACGAGCGAGTTCACCGTGGTGTCTGACTCGGAATTGTCGTATTCCTAAATCGTATAGAAACTGCTCTGCTGCATCAACCTGTCGGAGCAGTTCCTTTGTGATACGCATCCCGTAAGGGAACCGCGAAGATAGACAAGCAAACGCGGGTTTATCCCAGGTGGGTAGTTGCCATTCTTTTGAGATTTCGCGTATCTCTGCTTTTGTTAAGTCGACATCTATTAGGGGAGCCTGAATTCCCATCTTTTTAGCTGCATCCATTCCCGGGCGGTGGTCACCGACATCATCAGGGATAGCACCGTAGATAATGGTTCCCACATCATATTTTTCAGCGATGGGTAGCAATCTATCAAATAATTCTGTTTTACAGAAAAAACATCTATTCGTAGGATTGCTTGCGTATCCTTCTAAATCTAATTCTTTTGTATGAACAGTCTCAAGCTGTATTCCGATCTGTTTTGCGATATCTTGTGCAGCACGCATTTCTCTTATTGGATATGAATCGGAAATTGCGGTTACAGCAAGTGCGTTTTCTCCTAAAGCGTTTTGTGCGGCTTCTGCGAGGAATGTGCTATCAACGCCGCCAGAAAAAGCAACGATAACCTTTTCATAATCCTGTAATTGATCGTAGAGTCTATCTACCTTTGTTTGTAGTGGTTGGGGTAACATCTGTTCACATCCTAAGGTCTTTCTGCTTGCTGTATTATCTTCAAATGGTCTCTCAACAGTTGTCTTTTTATGCCGCTAATTCTGTCAATAAAAAGGACTCCGTTGAGATGGTCTATTTCATGTTGAATTACGCGTGCAAGGAGGCCGTCTGCTTCAATCTGAACATCTTCGTCGTCTATATTCATTGCGTTGACGACAATCTGCTCAGGTCTTTTCACCTCTGCTCGTAAATCGGGTATACTTAGACATCCCTCTTCAAGGACACATTCCCCTTCAACACTGATTATTTCAGGGTTGAATAGTTTTAGAGGTTCAAATTCTTCTTCATCTTCCACTACGCCTATATCTACAATGATAAATCGCTTTAGAATACCGACCTGTGTTGCGGCAAGACCTATTCCGAATGAAGTGTAGAGCGTTTCTAACATATCATCTGCAAGTAGCCGTTCTACGTCTGTAATTTCCTGTACGGGTTCAGCTCTTTTTCGCAGGACAGGGTCGCCGTAGTAGCGCAATTGTAATGGTTCTGTTTTTGGTAATCGTGGTATTTCTTCCATACTTTGTTCTGAAGGTTGCTTTGCTTTTCCTTTTCTATAATGTCATAAACTGAGAAAATTCCAATTCTCTGTAGGACAGTATAAAGATTTCAAAATATCTTAACATCAATAACGGACTATGTCAAGGAAAATATGGAAAAAAATGATGTTGTTTTATTCTTTTGTTAAGATTTAAAGCGGACGAGGGAACCTCGCCCTACGCGGTGTGGTCTGTACAGAAACTGAAATGTCTCTTATTCCAAATTGGTGCGATTAAAGCGGAGAATGTATTGTTTGTTTTTGGTAAACAATACATATTTCCGTTCTAAATTGGTGCGATTAGAATACTAAAGTCCTACTCTTATTGTAAGACGTGTGATTCTTTTTATCAAGAAGTTAAAAGCCTATGGATTTGGATTTGCTTTTAGATAATCTAGACCTGCTTCTGTTATTCTCCAATATCCTGGGCGTTTGATATCAGGAGTGACCTGATAATTTTCTACACAACCAAATCTATCACGCCATTCTTTTAAGAGGGCTGAACTCCCCTGATATAACCGTTCTCCTGGCTTACAGTCCTCTTCTGGTTCACCTCTTAGTCTGCCAACTTCAAGTGCTATATCGCCAAGATTACGTATGTTTCCTTCTCTTAGAGCGTAAAGTGTCGCATATTTTAGAGTCATAATATAAATCCTTCGCATCAATATTTACATGATTCAACCACAATTTATAACCTCTCCGCTGTTTTGTCTCTACTTGTTCATCACTAAGATCAAATTGAGCAGCTAAAGCATCCGCAATATCCTTAATCCTAATACCTCTGGGAGGATACTCAGAGTTGCTCAGTGCCTCTTTCACGACACTCGTTTTACACAAAGTGAATGAAGATGCACAAAAACGCATATTTTGAATCAATCAAAGATATAACTTTTTGCTGAATTATATCATTAATTTTAAAAAGTGTCAAATCCGATTTAGACAAAATTTAGCTAATTATAGGGAGCTGACATACTCCCACAGCTAAAGCAGTGGGGTTCTTTAGTTCTTATATTGGTAGCGGTTTTTGCTGCCAAACGACTTTTCCTGCTTCAACGACCTTTGCGTCTGATTGACGTCTGACAGGGTCTCCACAGGCGTTTTGTGTCTCGGTATGCCCTACCGCGACATTTCTCAAGTTAATTGCAGCGTTGATGTCTCTATCTATTGAAATACCGCATACACCGCAATGATACGTTCTATCTGATAGTGTTAAGTCTTCCTTCTTGTGTCCACAACTGCTACACGTCTTACTTGATGCAAAAAACTGGTCTGCTTCTTTAGGTTTTATCCCGCATGCCTCTGCTTTCGTTTTCAGCATAGAAAGGAAACCACCTAACGCACTATCAGATAATGCCTTTGCTATCTTTCTGTTCTTTAGCATATTAGACACTTTCAAGGTCTCAACACCTATACCAGATACACGATTGACTATATCTGTTGCTTTCTGGTGTGCATCTTCTCTAATACACGCAATGCGATAATGCAAGCGCGCAACCTTATCCTTTTGCTTATACCAGTTTTTAGATCCTTGGACACGTCTGCTTAACCTACGTTGAAACCTTGCTAACTTCTTTTCATATCGTTTCAAGGGTCTTGGATTCTCGTATTTACTACCATCAGAACAGGTTGCCAATGTATTTATACCCACATCAATGCCGATAACAGGGTGCGTTGAAGTCTTATCAACTGCTATCGTGTTCTCTGTCTCAACAGTGATAGAGGCAAACCATCGGTGTGCTGTTCTTGATATAGTAACACTGCTAATCTTGCCATCAAAACGAAGCTCTTCAAACATTTTTACCCAACCAATCTTAGGCAGTCTAAGCTGCTTGCCTTTTATTTCTGCTGATTGATTAGTAGATGAAAAGGAATCTCTAATACCTTTTTTCTTAAACTTTGGAAATCTTGCTATCTTCTTTCTCCAGTTCGTTATCGCTGCACCTAAATGCTTATAGATACTTTGTGAGGAAACAACTTGATCCATATCAGCAGTCCACGCATGTTCTTTCTTGTAGACGTTAAACCTTTTGTCTAACTTGCCAGCAGACAGATATTCACCTGTTGCGTCATAATGATTCTTGAAATCTGCTAACGCTTGATTATATGCAAAGCGAGCATATCCACACTGCTGTGCAAACCATTTACGCTGTTTATTGTTCGGATTCAATGCGATCTTATGTGTCTTCTTGGACATAATACTGATTCCTTGAAAAGCACCTGATTCCCATCGTTAGTGGTGTAGTAGATGCTAACGACATCTACTACTGAATCAGTCTAATAATTATACCATATTTGGACGCAAAAGTCAAATGCTTTCACAAAACAACAGGGGTAGCGGGCTTATATCCCAAAGATAAAGCATTGGGCTTTACGCCCGAATACCCGTAAAGTTATGGTAATTGAAGCATGTAAAGATGAAATCCTTCATTGCCTATTGTTGAACCGGTGAATTGTGTTAATAAAGTCAGTTGATACTGTGCGACTAATTCCTCTTCCAAAGCACGATTCAGGATGATGAGTATATCCTGCATATACTTCGTGCTTAACACAATCGCTTCTTTGATGATTTCTTCGTTGGAAACACCGTGTGTTCTGGCTTTGTCCCATCTGACAAAAGATCCGAATCGGCTACCTTTTGAATAGAATACCTCCTTCTTTTTTAAATATCCAACGACGGTACTGACAGCAAAATCTGTGTCCCCGACCATCATCATATCCTCTATACCTTGTGCTTTTACGTATTCAGCAGTTCTCTTTCCGTGTGAGAATACATACTGAACATCTGAAGTAAGAGCAGTTATACCGCCGAGGAAGTGAAATATAAGGAGTATGATGAAGACGGGACCGAAGAACGACTGTGCTACTGTGCTGACTTTGTCAAAAGGGAATCTAAACTCAGGACACGCATTGCATATCCAACTCGTGAAAACAAAAGTAATAAATAAAAATCCGTGATGACGCATACTGCCACCATACTTGATATAGAAGAATGACAGCAGTCCCACTGTCGCTATTAAATAGATGATTAGAGCAGTCGGACGTTTTAGGAAACGGAGGATACACCAGAATATAAGAAGATAACAGAGGGGTAATCGGATAAACTGAAAGAACGCAGAACTGTGTAATTGGTGACTATTCCAAAAACCCATCGTGGCTCTTGGGAGCGGTAAGAATGCATTTGTGATGATTTTGACGATGTTGTTAACACGTTGAAAATCGAACTTAAAATTCCAAGCAGTCGCGAATCCACTGTCTGCCGGTGGATTGAGTTGAATGACAGCCGTAAGGATACCGAATCCTATTAGGACAAATCCTAACCACACACGTTGCCTACTATCAATAGATATTTCCTTTTTGTAGTAGTGAAAGTAGAGGAATTCACATAAGAGTGCAGTACCGATTGCAATTGTAACGATTAAGGCATGCACGCTGGTATGTGCCAGCAGAATTAGGATGAAACCGATCCATACAAAACGCTTATAGCGATCTTTATATAGCACACAGAAGATGGTGATAAGCAATACGCCAATGGCATAATTCCTTGCTACAATTGCATACTCATATAGGGAAAAGTAGCCGAAAACAAAGAGAAACTTAATGAGTAAATGAAAAGGGGCATACCGTGTAAATAGGAATACAGTTGTTGCTGCAATCAGCAGATGGCATATCTGCATCATCACGGGGGAAGCAGAGATGCGGCTGAGCGGCATTAAGCAGAGGTGCCATAGTGCTGGATGCCCCTCATATTTCATATTCGCGAATAAATTAAAGATGGATGTACTATCTCTTGCTAATAACCATGCTTGAATTTCATCGCGCCACATTTCATGGTGAATCGCACCATAGCTGCACACGATTAGGAAAACGAGGGTCAACCAGAAAGCATGGAAAAGGTGCTTTTTATCAAGTGGATCCGCTCTATCAGATGCTTTGGGTTCTTGTTGTAGAGATTGAAGAAAATCTTGAAAAAACATTCAAAAGTGCTAATGTATGCCTAAACTTGCGATGGGAAGCCATATCCCTCCGGTTGTGCGGGTAATAAATTTTTGGAAAGGCTCATCAAGGCCAACGACATCCACCTTAATGTTGCATGCCTTCATTTTTTTTAGTACATCACTGGCAGAATAGTCTCCGCTAACGTATTCATCCGTAACCAGAATGAAGTGAACATCAGCGTTTTTTCTGTACTGAACTTCATCGGCAGCGCGTATCAGGGCATCTACAGCTTTTTCTCCACCGCGACACTTCACTTGTGTGAGTGCTCTTCGTATCTTAGGAACAGAACGTGTTTGTGGAATAACTTCAAAATCCCATCCCAACATACTATATGCGGTACTGTTTCTGAAGATAACAATTCCGATGGTAAAATCAAGTTGTGCAACATCAAATAGGTCTGTCATTCGATTGAGATGGTTTCTGACAGCATTGATGTTATCTTTCATACTGCCGCTGCCGTCTATGATGAAAACGATGTCAACGAGATCTTTTGTTCGGTTTGTTACGATGTGCTGTCCTATTCTTGCTAAAATGACGTTGGGTAGCGGTAGGTCTCCAATACTTGCAAGTGTATCATCCATAAGTGGCATGAAAGATTTTCGTGTTACGTTGCGAACTACGGACTGTGGTTTGAATCGACCGTATCCATATCCACTTGCAATACCTTCACTGACTGATGGCACTCGTGCGTTTATACCTGTGTTATTCATGCCTAAAGTGCGTGGTTTCGGCAGAGAAAATCCACGTAAAGGTGTTGATGGGTTATGATGTTTTATTTGTGTGGTTTTTGAAAAGGAAGTAATAGGGGTACTTACGACATTTTCAATTTGTTCTTGCTTGACGGGTGTAAATGTGGGTGGGGAGATATTTTTTCGCTTTAGGGTACGTATGGCACGTTGTTTAGGTATCTCTGATATTTCAAGGAATGTTAAGTCTTCAATCAGAATCGGTTTGGTCTTGTCCAACCCTATCATGAGGGAAATCAGTAGAATATGTACCCCGATAGAAATGATAAGGGCATAGGTGATGGTTTTTGTAGTTTTAGTATTCATACATCACACAACCTGTTCTGGATTTTCAGTGCACACAATTTCAACATTCGTCCTGTCTAATTATTGCACAAAAGTTAAGCTATAGCAAGGAGTTCTTTGTAGAAAACGGAGAATGTATTGGTATTAAACATAGACTATGTGATATAATGCCCGAAGAAAAACAGACTTATCAGAAATGGAAGGACACGGATGCAAAAAGTCATTGACACACACCAACACCTTTGGGATACATCCAATTTAGAATATCCTTGGTTAAATGGATTTGATCTTCTGCAACAGAAATACACGTCACAAGACTATCGGAACGCGATAGCGGACATTAACGTTGTTAAATCGGTTCACGTTGAAGGTGATCCTGCTGAAACAGATGTTATCAAGGAGGTGGAATGGCTAACACAGATTGCTGAAACAGATGGGATGATAGGTGCCATTGCAGCCGCTGCCCCGCTCGAAAAACCTGATGTAGAAACAACACTTGAAAAATTCGCTGCATATAGTCTTGTTGTAGGTATACGTAGGATGGCATGGCATAACCCCGACAACGAATTCTACGCAACCCCCGAACTGATTAATGGTGTGAGATTGTTAGCAAAGTATAACCTTTCATTTGAACTCTGTGCTAAACATGATCAACTTCCAGCTGCCATAACGTTAGTCAAAGCAACCCCTAACATCATGCATGCTATCAACCACTGTGGTGGTCCGAATATAAAAGACGACGAGTTCGAACCGTGGGCAACCCACATGAAAGAACTCGCCGCTTTTCAAAATGTATACTGCAAAGTATCTGGTATTGTGTCAGTCGCAAGCGAAAATTGGACAGCTGCAGAACTCAAACCGTACATTCAACATCTTGTTGAGATATTCGGTTATAACCGACTCATGTTTGGTAGTGATTGGCCCGTATGCACCTTAGCTGCGAATTATTCCGAGTGGTTTGAAGCACTCCTCTCGGCAGTCGCTGATGCATCTGATGCAGAAAAAAATCAACTCTTCTACCAGAATGCTTTGGAATTCTATAAGATGTAACACAAAAAATGAGAACCTATTTAGGTGTAATCAATATGGGTTCAACACCTTGCGATTCGTGAATCTGTTGTTTGAGGGGTGCTGCGTCCTTCCTTTCTGTGAATTCTCCAATCGTCACTCGATGCATAGTATTTTCAGACACTGTCACAGTGTAGATTTTCACCGTTTCATTCGGATATAGATTCCGTAGATTCTGAGCCAACATATCGGCATTTCTACGTTCTGAGAAAGACCCTACCATCAATGTAAACTTACGAGTTTGTGCAACATTCTGATTTCCACTAATAGTGGTTGCTCTGCCAAATTTGAGATCTGTTTGCTTGGTGTTCTTATTTCCTGCTATGTCTTGAACACTTAGTGCGAATTTGTATGTTCTTTCAGGTAACTGTGACACTTTGTTTAAAACTACTGTTTCTGGCGGTTTGCCTTTACCTTCGCTCTCTTCAACCAGAACGTTATTTGCATCGAATACCTCAAGTTTCCAATTGGCTATAGGGTTAATATCCCACGTTTGCACGCCGACAGTTCCCGGTGCTTTCTTAGATATTTCCACCGTTGCAGGGATTACGTCTACAGTAACTTTACTACTACTCGTGATATGCAATGTTCCTTCTGCATCAGCAATGTGAAGTTGTGCCATATAATCTCCATCCGGAACCAATTTACCATCGCTTCCCATTCCGTTCCATGTAACACCTTGTTGTGGTGTACCGGTGCCGGTTTGCTTCCATACCTGTTCGGTATATGCATCACTCAGTGTCAATTCCCATTTGTTGTCTGCTTTAACTCTAAAACTAAACTTAGTAGAATCAGCAAGTCCATCACTGTTTGGCGAGATTGCTTGTTCAGTTAGTTGCAATTCTCCTGTGTTTGATCTGTTCTGTGTATTAACATCAAGTGTTTTCGGCATGACAATCTTTGGTGTTGTAGTCGTTTCATGAGTATCCTGCAGTTCTGTATCTTTAACTAAAACTTGATTTTGGATCTCTTCTTTTGGCTTGGGATTCTTTTTACTACCACCCCACCGTAACGTTGCAGAAATCCAATGCAGATTCTGTTCTAATTCCCCGCCACTTACATGTGCATAATCCAACTGTCCAGAAGAATTACGGAAACTTATGCCTTGTGTCCATTGTCCATTTCCAAATTCATCAGACGAGGTTAATGTGGTATATCCAACCCGCACCCCAAAATGGTTATTGAATACCCATCTTTCTGCTCCAAAGTGCAACCGAACACGTTCACCCCAATCTCTGTCATTTTGTCCCCGAATAGCAAAATCAGTAGATAGCAAAGTTGCACTGTCCGGACGATACGTCATGCCAAAACGCGTAACTAATGGCAAACTTTCCTCTACAGGTTCAATCAGTTTGCCATCACTATATCGGATTCCATTGCTTAACTCAGCCAGATTCATCCCCAACGTAATAGATTCTCCGAACCTTTCAAAAGGATAGGTAAACTGCATCCCAACATCTGTGCTCCAAAGGAATCGCGTTTCATCTGCTATATGTCGCTGATAGTAGCGCACATTTGCACCTGCCGATACATAATCACCTATTGCTAACCCATACCCTAAAAGGCCAATCTGCGTAGAAACATTGTTGTTACCATTCAATCCATTAAACCAAGCTGCGACGGACAGGTTTCCCACATTTTTATCGGTTATACCGAGTGTGTAAGGACTTACTGCTAACGAAAATGCTTGATCCGGTCCTGAAACGGCATCTGAAAAAGGAACACTACCCAGATTCAGCTCTATACCATTCAAATACCCGAGTGAAGATGGATTCCATAAAAACCCGTTATTTGTTGATGGACCGGCTGTGAACGCACTTCCCATGCCAACAGCACGTGCGCTTGCACCTACAAAAATATCACGATGGTCTATACCGGAAGAACCATCCGCTATCATTACATTTCCTAACATCATCGCTATAATACTAATCAGTACGAGAGTTTTTAATTGCATCATTTAACTCCATTAAGTTTTATAGTGAACAATAGAATTAATGAAACACTTTACAACGGGCGAGGTCACCTCGCCCCTACGCTGGGTGGTCTTCGTCATCGTTGTATGGGATGAAATGTTTCATTAATTATTCACTTTACTATACTTATTCCAATCTGAAGGTGTTTTTACCTATTAGTTTAACGTGTAAAGAACATTTTAAGGTACAAATGCCGGGTTTGGGAATGATAGAGAAACGATAAAACTGAATATCACTACTTGTAAATATTGGCTAATTCTGATAATCTATGATTCAACAGAACCAACAACGATGGAGAGATTAATGTTCACTATTCATTCCACTTTAACTGAAGAGGAAAAGTGGTACTTTGATTTACACGGTTTTTTGGTCTTGCGGAATGTAATTTCAAAGGGTGAGATTGGTGAGATGTTAGAGGTGTTACGACATTGGCTAACGATTGATGAATCCGACATTCCGCCACCATTACATCGCGGCAGACAAGAACCTTGCAAGACACATATAGGACATATTCAATATGGACATCGGCTATTTCAAGACCTTGCGATGAACCCAGATATTATTAGAGTTGTAGCAGGTTTGATGATGAACGCGCCGCGTCTCTTTCACAACAATTTTACGATGATGACGAAGCACGACTATCCGCAACACTTTCACCGTGATGATAGCGGATTTAAGTTCCCACAAGGGTTCCGCAATCCGCATAACGATTATCAAGCAGCATCGGGACATGTCTATTGTAACCACCTTGCGACATGGGTGGCATTGGTAGATGTACCACCGGGAACAGGATTTTGCCTTGTCCCCGGAAGTCATAAATCTCAATTCAAGACACCAGAACATTTACCTGTAAAACATGACCCACCTACCTCAATTACGTTACCGATGCAAGCGGGTGATGTGGCGGTTTTCTCAACGAATCTGCTTCACGATGCTAGTCCATGGACAGAGGATTATCCACGCATGAACATTTTTCAACGGTATCAGTTGAGCGTTTATTTCAATGAAAATGGAAAGGGTGGGTATCCGTTTGATGAACATCGTGATAAAATATCAGAGGAACAGTATGAACTGGAATCATTTTCAAAAGAACTGAAGTCGGTAGTGAAACGCATTTTACCAAATGGAGGTGAAGTATGAAACTAAAGGATCAAGTGTGTATAATAACGGGGGGTGGTAGCGGAATCGGTCGTGATGCTGCACTTAAAATAGCACGAGAAGGTGCAACCGTCGTGATCGTGGGTAGAACAGAATCAAAATTAGAGTCTACTATATCAGAAATCAAGACTATGGGTGGAACGGCTGAATATTACACGCTTGATGTATCAGATTTCAATGCCGTTCAAAAGATGGTTGATGATGTGTATGAGAAATATGGTCGCATAGATGTGCTGGTGAACAATGCTGGACACAGTTCCCACAATCGTAGACTCCTCAATACGACACCTGAAGAAACACGTTCAGTAGTTGACTCAAATCTAATAGGCACATTTTTCTGCACACAAGCGGTTGTGCCAACAATGCTGAAAGCGAAATCGGGAACGATAATCAATATATCTTCGCTTGCTGCGGTTACACCTGGCCCCTTCAGTGGGTTTGCCTATGGTGCAGCGAAGGCAGGAGTCATCAACTTCACCGAGTTTCTCAACAATGATCTACGGAATACGGGTATCAGAGCAAGCGTTATAATTCCTGGAGAAGTTGCAACACCCATTTTGGATAAACGTCCTATTCCGCCGGACACTGACGCACGCGCCATGATGGTAGATGTAGCAGAAACATCAGCAGCGATCCTTCTCGTTGCAACACTACCCCCACGAAGCAACATTCCCGAATTGGTCATTCGTCCGACGATGCATCGTGATATGACAGGTGAAGTCGTAGAATTGGACGGTTGATGGATTAGTTAAATGCAAGATGAACTTCGTCCCTTCATTCCTTTTGAAAAACTGAGAGGTAGGACTTTAGTAATATGTTACCTTGTCACAGGTTTCGTATATGGTATGATCCATTTTGAACTTCATCGTGTATGGTCTGAAAATGGGCGAAATTCACTTCCCGATGCGGTGGCAGGTTTGCTCTTTTATGTAATTTTTCTTATTTGTATTTCTCCCATCCTATTTCGTTCGGGTTTGTCTTGCAAGCAGTTATTTGGAACGTGTCCAAAGCTGTCTACATTTAGACGCTATATCTTATGGGTGTTTCCTCTCATAATTTTTTCAATCGTAGTCTTTTATTTGCAATATGTTCCGTTACACTATCTTCTACCTGATTTCGCAAATTGGTGGTTTATTGATCGATCTGTTTCCATTATCCCTTCCGATGGTAATGAAAATCTCATTGTGAATTTGTTAAATTTCACTACTATTGTCCTACTTGCGCCAGTATTTGAAGAGTTTTTTATACGTGGTATTCTGTTAACAAGATGGAATATCAAATGGGGTGCACCTAAAGCAATTTTCATGTCCTCCCTCCTCTTTGGTATCCTTCATACAGATATCATTGATTCTTTCTTTTTCGGTTATGTTTTATCTATCCTGTATATCCGAACAAAGTCACTCCTAATTCCTATTAGTATCCACATGGCAAACAACCTAATTGCATTGACGATTGAATTCGTTCAAATTCCTATTCAAGAATTACCTCAACAAGGAGCACATATTGTATTACAAGAATCAGAATCCTTGGGGCTTATGGCAGCTGCTGTAATTATTATACCTTGGGCAATCAACATAGTCTGGAAAAACTTCCCTAAAAAGAGCTGGCGTGTTCCCTATCTTGCCGATGCTAAGTATTTGAAATGAACAGAATCAGACTAAATCTGATGTTTAATTTCGTAGCCTGATAGACCTTTCGCCCCTCTGGGGCTTCTTCTGGTAATATCAACGTTTTCTATACACCTTTCGCCCCTCTGGGGCTTGATATTCTTACAAAAACCTTCCTTCTCTCTTTACTTATGCGTTTCTACAAGATTTTTACACACCCTCTGCCTCTGATTAAAAACCTTGACACTCCCCTCAGAACCGCATACAATAAAATCCAATAACACACATCTATGTGGAGATTCGCATGCCAGAATTGGAATTATCATTAAGTGATTTTTCATTAATTAGTTCTAATATGCATTATGCACTATTTGCATATTGCACAACGTATTAATATTAATAGGTGAGAAAAATGGATCCACTATGTTTAGAACACTGTTTGACCGAATCTGAACAACAATCATTTGAAGAAAACGGTTATTTTGTTGTTGAAGATGCTATACCCCAGGATATGGTTGACAGATTGATTCACGCATTTGACCGTATTGGTGCTGAACATTTGGGAAAAGAGGAACTTCCTCCTGATGCTCGCTTTAACTTACTTGACTTCGTTGGTAGAGACGATGTTTTCATTGAACTGTTGGATTGGCATACTACATTTCCAAAGGTGTGGGGTATTTTAGGATGGAACATCAAACTTTACCATTCACACATGATCGCTTTACCTCCACTTCCAGCAGAAGAACATGGGAAAAGGCGACGACTCGGATGGCATCAAGATAGTGGAAGGTTGAACATTGAATTAGAAGGTGAACCACGACCACGGGTCTCTTTAAAAGTGGCATATTTTTTGACCGATACATCGGTGCCTGGACGCGGTAATTTCAGTGTGATTCCGGGTAGTCAGAAATTCAATCAGGTTACAATGCCTGAAGATGATAAAGCAGATCCGGAAAACGCAACGCCGGTCTATGTTAAACCTGGGACAGCAGTCTTTTTTGATAGGCGGTTATGGCATGCTGTTGGACGTAATACTTCTGACATCATGCGCAAAGTGCTTTTCTACGGATATAGTTATCGGTGGTTGCAACCGCGAGACGACATGACTGTGCAACATTATATGGAGAAGTCTGATCCAATCCGTCAACAGATTCTCGGCAAAAGCACTGGTGGAATGGGATATACTTCCCCTGGGGACAAAGATGTACCTTTACGCGCCTGGATTCAAGAGAATCTGGGGTCTGAAGCCGTTGCACGTTAGAAATCAAAATGGACGTTTGATTTATTATTCCTATAAATTGTTGTTTTAGGATAGAAACGTGCCCACGCGAACCAGTAAATATTGACGGAGGATAGTCGTTGTAAACGTTTCCCTTTGTGTTTTCCTTTTGTCGCTTTACCTGTAATGAGATTCCATTCTGTGCCGGAATTATCTTGAGCGAAATGACCGTCTATGGCTGTAAAAATAATCACCTTATTGTCTACTATACGTTTAAAGGCAGCGGTTGCAAACGACTCTATGTCGTGAAAGATTAACAAAGGCACTCCGTTTACTGTATCGTTGATCATAGCGATTTTAGTAAATTGTGTAAGCGGATAGGCGCGATACTGTGTGCTATATTGGTCAACTGCACCGGGATCACCGGGTTTTCCATCAGCCCCTGCTTGTCCATCAGCCCCTGCTTGTCCATCAGCCCCGGCCTGACCAGCTAATCCACCCTCACCATATTTTCGCTGTACTTGAACTCCGATGACAAGCTGTTTATTCGGTAATCTTTTATCGGTGTATTCCGTTCCACTCACACCTGTGTCTTGGCTTTTATGATACCTCTGATATGAGTCATGACTTAGACTCTCTACCATTTTCCCTCTGTAACTAACCGAAAGTACTCTTGTATCAGGATAGTTCTCTTTCCATGCTTTCCACGCAATTTGTGGCATAGAGACGAGCGGTTTCAATTTCTTGCCTTTGAGTTTTCCTTGAATCGCTTCACCGGTGATATGTGACCAGAGGGAACGGGTTTGATGGTCATACATTAGCAACGCATCGCGCCACAGTTTTCCGCTGACACCGAAGGTATAGGTTTTACCCTCAAGTTCCCGACTATACACGATAGCCGTGTTGCAGAGTGGTCACCATGTCGTTGCTATTTTTTTACCACCCACAACATCGTTGACGATCTCGTGACCGTTTAGTAGATAGAGTGAGTAGGCATGACTTTCACCATTGAAAGTTACGCCAATCACAGGAGCATCATCATCTAATCGTGCCGCAACAGCAGATACAAATTGTGGTTTGGTGATGGCAGGGATTGCGTCAAAAGGTAATAGGGTTCGGATTGGGTCTTTGTCGTAGTCCACTGCACTTGCAAAGAGCGTAAAAGAGAGTAGTAATGTGAGGTAAGGGATGTAGTATTTCATGGTGCTATTCCTTAGTTTTTCTTGCTTCAATGTGTAATAAAATCCGTGTATAATAGGCGTCTTCCTTTTAGGAATGAACCCAGTTACCTTTGAGATTTCTTATCGTGGTATTTGAACTGACTATATCTAATTCGTATACTGTGGTAAATGAATTGGGACCTTATGCCTTATGAGGATCAATACTACCCAATTCCAATTCTTCCCAAGTAAGTTTTTCCTGTGTATTGGGACTCAAGAACGGTAGCATGCTGCCTAATAACGGTTCAATACGGGTAACTAACAAAATGTAGGCTATGATTGATAAACATACCGTAGCGATTGTCGCGATTTTTACGGACAATCCGATATAAAGTAGTATGGGATAGCACGCCATAAGTGGGATAACGATTAATATTAATCCAATTAATCTGAGAGTTTTCTCTTTAATAGTCTCTCTTATGTTCATCTCTTCATTCTTTTTTGATGTGTCGGAAATAACGTCTTCCTTTGATTTGAGCCAATGCTATGAGTGCTTCAATCCGTTTCAGGTTGCGAGTTTCCAATTGTTTTGAGAGTGTTTGATACTCAGCGAGTTCTTCAAGGTTTATTGTCTTATTTTTACACTTACCCAGCAGATGCTGATAACGTGCTTGATCTTTTTCCGGTAGTTGGGAATTCTCTTCAATAATTGCTAATAAGGATTCTTCCTTATTTATTTTCTGTTCTATCGTCCAGTCGTTGTTATGTTTTTGTGTTTTTGTAAGTCTCATTGTTTCCATCCTCCTTAAGTATCAGTACCAAATAAGATGCCGTTAGTATTTCTACCACTTAACGATAATAGTGATATTTGAGTTTACACATTCTCGTATAATCTAATCTTCTATTAATAAGACTGATTTTGTTCTTTCAGTCATGATTATATCAAGAATTTCGTCTGCTACGAATAAACGGTTGCGCTGTTGACCTGTCATTTCCCTGAGTTTACCCTTGTTGACAAGGTAATCTACGCCTCGCTGGACATTAGGAAATGTTGATTCCCATGCCTTCGCCAATTCTGAAATTGAAATAATTGGACTTCCAAATAGATGTTCAATTAAAAGGTTTACTGTTGCTGGTACTCTTTTTTCTATTACTATTTCCTTATACTCATCTTTTAACGCAAGTAACTTTTGAATCGTCGTTAAGGCATCTTCTGACTGTTGGCAAATACCTTGTAAGAAAAATGTGAGCCAAGAGTTCCAATCACCTTGTTGGCTTACATTCAATAGGAGTTCATAGTAGGTATCTCTATGCCGCTCGAAAAAATCGGAAAGGTAGAGTAGTGGTTGTGATAGTGCGCCTTTTTCAATTAACTGGAGAATAATAAGGATTCTGCCGATTCTTCCATTTCCATCAATGAATGGGTGAATTGCCTCAAATTGATAATGAATCAAAGCATTTTGAATTAAAGAAGGTTCTTTCGCGTTGGAATGGACATACTTCTCTAGTTCTGAAAAACACTCCTTCATCTCTGGCACGGGTGGTGGAACAAAAGTCGCGTCTGTCAAAGTACATCCGGGTTTTCCAATCCAATTTTGCGTTGTGCGAAGCAGCCCTGGTGTCGCGTGTTCACCCCGGACTCCTCTCATTAAGACCTCGTGGATTTCACAGAGTAACCTTGAACTTACTGGTAAGTTCTCCAGTCTTTTTATCCCATATTCCATAGCGTTAACATAATTGAGAAGTTCCTTCACATCAGGTATTTGCGGTTCCTCTGTTTTATCTGCTTCAAATAAAAAGAGTTGGTCCAGACCAGATTGAGTGTTTTCAATTCTTGAACTCATCACTGCCTCTCGTCGAATAAATGGACCAATTAATAAGTGTGGATTTGGTAGTTGTTGTCCTGCACCAGACAATTCTCCAAGTCTAATGTTTGCTTCTGAGAGCAGATTCACCAAATCCCAATCCAATTCGATTTTCGGAGGAAGCGGATTGGGAACATAAGCCCAATATGAGTGCTGACCTATGCTACGTATACATCTACCCGCATTTGATTTTCTAAAGTTTGCTGGATTCATTTTAGTCCACTTAACGATAATAGGGAAAAGTCTTATTATCGTTAACGCCACTTAACGATAATAGGGAAAAGTCTTATTATCGTTAACGCCACTTAATGATAATAAGGAAACAAAACTTGTGTTGTTCTTGAAATCAACTTAAAAGTTGGCAGAAAATGTTTGTCATGCTATAATTCATCTAAATTATAACATGTATACAGAAGGAAATACAACTATGAATGATACCTCAATAGAATTGTTAGAATCATTAACCCAAGCAGATGGAATCCCTGGTTATGAGGAAGAAGTACGAGAAGTTTTTCGTGAGGCTGTTTCCGATGTCGGTCCAATAGAAACCGACAAACTGGGGAGTATTTTCTGCACACGCGCTGGAACTGCAGAACAACCGAGAATAGTACTTGATTCACATTTAGACGAAATCGGTTTCGTTGTGACGAACGTCACGGATAAAGGATTCGTCAAGTTTCTACCTCTCGGTGGTTGGTGGGGACATACACTATTAGCACAACGCGTTAATATCAAAACGAAGTCAGGTAAAGTACCAGGTGTGATCGGTTCCACACCTCCGCACCTATTGTCAGGATCACGTGATAAAGTCTTAGAAATTAAAGACCTTTTTATTGATGTCGGTGCTGAGAGTGAGGAACAGGCAGCGGAGGAATACGGTATCTTACCCGGTTGTCCGATTGCACCTTATGGACCCTTTATGCGATTGAAAAATGAGAAGTTACTCACTGCCAAAGCGTTTGATAATCGCGTCGGTGTTGCACTTGTAATAGAGGCACTGCAACGACTTGAAGAACATCCGAACACCGTAATTGGTGCGGGAAGTGTACAGGAAGAGATTGGGTTGCGAGGCGCGAAGACAATGGCTGCAAGTGTAGAGCCTGATCTGGCTATTGTTCTTGAGGGCCCACCCGGTGACGATACACCAGGACTAAGCGTTGGAAATTCGCAAGGGAAACTGGGGAACGGCGTACAAATTCGCATCATTGATTCGTCAATGGTTGTCAATCCGAAACTCGCTGATTATGTGGTTGAAACAGCAAAACAGCATGACATACCTTACCAACTCGGTGTGCGTCAGTCTGGTGGGACAGATGGCGGGGCTATCCATGTATTCGGTAGAGGCGTACCTTCTGTTGTTCTCGGTGTGCCATCACGATACATCCATAGCCATGTCTCAATCATCAACATTGATGACTACAACGCAGCACTGGATTTAACGATGCATCTTGTCCAACAAATTGATGCCTCTGTTTTGGAAGAATTCCACTACGGGTAATCATATTTGAAACAACTTTTCGTTTGGAGGAAACACATTGGAAACGACCTTACCGAAAGTCTCATTTTGTAACCACCATATCAGCAAACTGGTAATTGGAGATAATCCAATTTACGGATATTCCCACTTTAATCAGCTGCTTTCACAGCATCAGAAAGAATATCACACACCGGAACGGGTTGTTGCGACACTCAAAAGAGCGGAGGAAGCAGGAATTAATGGTTGGCAGAATAGCGTAACAGAACGATCCATGTCGGACTTAAAGCTTTACCGTGATGCTGGCGGCACGATGCATTGGTTCTGCCTTAGTTGGGCTTATGTGTGGTATGACAATCCTGACCAGGTTTTTGAAGATGCAAAACATAATCCCTTCGGTATGGCACCTCACGGTGGCGGTGTTGGACAACGTTGTCTACGAGAAGGCAAGCTTGATCTGTTGCGAGATATACTCAAACGGATTCGCGATACAGGTAGTCTTGTCGGTTTATCGGTGCATGACCCGAAACTGTTGCATATCGCGGAAGATGAAGGCTGGGATATAGACTATTATATGACAGCACTCTATAATCTAAGCGGTGGCAGTCAAAAGTTCACCGAGAAATTCGGCTATCCACCTTTAGGTGAAATCTATGCGCGTGAAGACCGTGATGAGATGGCTAAGGCGATACAACGGACAGAAAAACCGTGTCTCATTTTCAAAGTGCTGGCAGCGGGTAGAACAATCGGAAGTCCGCAGCAGATTCGTGAAGAATTGAAATTTGCCATAGAGAATTCTAAACCTAACGACGTTCTGTTGCTCGGTATGTATCAGCAATTTGGAGACCAGATTGGTCAAAATGCTGCAATGATTGCTGAACTCTGTGATGATAAAAGTTAAATCGTATCCTATTTGTTGTAGTGGATTACCCTTTAATTAAAATCAGGGTTTCAAAACCTTAACAGAAGAAAGGAATGGACAGTGGCAAACCATATCGGTGTCAGATTTAACAAAGATCTCGGTAGACCTTTATCAACCACAGCATCTGAACTGACGAAAACCAATGCTGATGGCAAACCTGTTGTGCCTTTGACTCAGGAACAGAAATATCTCTTTGATAAAGATGGATGGTTATTAATACCGGGAGTGCTAACGGATTCAGAGATTGAGGAGATGCGAGATTTCTGCTATCAGTTGAAGAATGCCCCTGAAACCGTTTCACCGTCCTACCTTATGTCTACTTATGGCGGTCCTTTAGAAGCACTAATAGATCATCCTGTTGTTGTTGCATTTGCTAATGAGTTTCTGGCATCACCTTATCTAACTTCAGAGTCGTGCTATGGATTTCGGATGGAGACGAGTTTCTTGATGTTGCGTTCAACGTCTGACGATCCGCCTCGTAAGTTTGGTCCACATAATGGTAACGGTATGTTTCGAATGCCAGGGGACTGTCATCAATACCAATGTCTACCGGGACAGGCATATAGCGGATTGACGCGCGTCGTTTGGGAGCTGAACCCAGTTGGCAAAGAGGATGGCGGCACTTTGTTTGTCACCGGTAGTCACAAATCTGCGTTTACTGCCCCGGCAGTCGTCCGGAAAAGAGAATGGGAGTTTTGGGACACCTATTCTTGTCCGGCAGGATCTGTCATTTTCTTCACAGAAGCGATTACACACAGTGGTCAGCCGTGGCAAAATCCTGACACTGATCGAGTCTCAGTTTTCAATGGATACAACTCGGTTGACAAACGATGGAAACTCTCACTTCCACCCCAAGCATTGATTGAAAAAATGCCACCGAAACGACAAACGTTATTCCGGGATGCCTATGTAAGTGGAAATGTAACAGGTAAATCGTTCAGCATGTCATTGTAACGAGAATACTAAATAACTAAGTGAAATGGTTTTTCACACAAGCGGAACGTAATATCGTAATTTCATATAGGTTTGACCATCTTCAGTCCTGTATGAAGATTAAATAATTAAACGGGTAAAAAACCTATTTTTCCCAGGCCGGTAGGTGCGATATCCTTATCGCACCGGATCCTGCGCGGAAAACCTTAATGAAGGAGGTTTATCCTAATCTGTTTCGTCCGATGTTCTTTCTTAGGATCCGGTGCGATAAGGATATCGCACCTACCGGCCTGGAGAAATCATAATTACCTGATTATTTATTTAATCGTCATTAGGGACAATATGTTTATAGTTCAAGTCTATGGGAGATGAATTTATGACACCGAAACAACGTTATCTATTTGATGTAACTGGCTACCTTCACCTGAAAAACGTCATCACTGGCGATGCATTAACAAGGGCTGCTGAGGCAGTTGATAGATATATCAGCACTCCTCCCGATGAATTGCCACCAGGATTTGAGCAGCGCGGACTTCACCAGCACGGGTTCGCCTTTGATAAATCGCTTGAGTGTTTGACGCTGCACGCTGCACTGTGGCCCATTATCAAGGAATTGACAGACAATCAACCGCGATTTGGAAGAGGCTCGCTCAAGCACGATAAACATGATCTGTGGAAAGCGGGAGAGAACGCGCATGTTAATCCGGGTGGACTACACTGTGCTCGCGATGATTACGGAAGGTATAGTACAAGGTATGAAGTTAACAATGGTCATATCTACTGTGATAACTTTGTCTGTTTCCCCTATTTTACCGATGTATATCCTGGTGATGGTGGACTCATTGTCATCCCCGGTTCACATAAAAGTAAATTCGATCGTCCGAAGCAGCTGCTAAGGCTTGATGCAACAGATGGTATTGATCCGATTGATGATCCTGTTTTTGTGAATATTACACCCAAAGCAGGTGATATTGTGATTATTTCAGAGTTGTTAACGCACGGCGTTTTACGTTGGAAGCCAAAGGATAGAGATCGTAGGTTTCTCGTATTGCGATATTTTCCACAATTTTCTGGAACGCATAATTTTCCGCAGCCTATTCTAGATCGCTTGTCTCCTGAGACGTTGGAATTGGTGAAATCTGCACCGTATAGACATATCAAGGAGATTGTGAAGCAGGATAAGGTTACGTTGACTGTGTAGGCGTGTTTTGTAGACGTTTTAGTTCCTCTTGAAGTTTTTCAACTTCTTCTTCAGCCTTCTGTCTTGCCTCTGCTTCCTGTTCGGCTTTTTCCTCTGCTGATAGCAGCCATTGCTCAGCAGTCGGATCGTAAATGTCAAGAGTATCATCATGCAAATGGAACGTCAAGTTCAACGTCTCTGAGAAAAACCCTCCATCAGGATTTTGTGGAATATCAACATATTTCCCATCATCAAGGCGATACCCCATTAAGTATGATGGCAAATAACGTCTTTCAGCATCATAGAGGAAGTATTCTGATATGCCGATTCTGGCGTAGAGTTCCTTCTTAATATCTAAATCATCTCGCCAGGTACGTCTACTTGAGAACTCCATTACGAAATCAGGCGACTTCCCTTCTTGCCAAGTTTTATATGTACGGCGGCGTTTTTTACCAATACCGAAAGAGACAAGAATATCGGGTGAGACAGATGATTGAATGTCGCCCTCTTCGTAGTACATCATAATATTTCCAGAGACATAGACATCCGTTTTTTCGGCGAAATGTGCTTTAAGGATTTGTCGCATACGGTAGATTTCATCTATGTGAAGGTCGGTTTCAGCCATGGGTAATCCATCCGATTCGGGGTAGTCAATATCCGCAGTATCTGTCGGCGCATAAGGGAGTGGACGTGTATTTTCAATTCCCATCGGTGGTTCTCCTTTATAATAGGTGTTGTATTTGTTTATGTTGCAATCTGTTTTGACGTGCGTTTGGTAATGAGTTGTGGTTAATATACCTGAAAAAATTGTATATAGCAAGCGTTTTTACATCTTGACATTCTTCATTGATTAGGTTATCATATTGTTAACCAAAAACTGAAACTGCATGACAAATTATTCTCAAAAAAGATATGAGGCAGAGAACAGAATGAAGAAAGAAAAAATGCGCGTGTTGCTTGATGAGCATTTACCTCATAGACTGAGACAACTTTTCTCCGACCCAATTGAAAAGGAGTATTCTATGAAACGCGGATATAAATTATCCTTGATTTTTCCCTGTTTCACTCTCGCCGTCCTTCTCCTATTTTATATCATAAACCCTGCACCTGCACAGACGACCCTCCCTGCTGAAGACATTGCTGAAAAAGCGTTAGCATCGACTGTTTACTTGGAAATGAAGGATACAAACGACAAGACATTAGGTATTGGCAGCGGATTCTTTGTGAAAACTAACATTATTGCCACCAACTACCACGTGATTAAAGGTGCAGCAAAAGGCTCTGTTAAGTTAGTTGGTAAGCACACAACATATAATATTGAAGGCGTTACAGCAATTGACAGAGAAAATGACCTGGCACTTCTTAAGGTAACTGTGTCTGGTGTCAATCCGCTTTCTCTCGGCGATAGTGATAAAGTTCGGATTGGCGAGACGGTCTATGTTGCATGCAATCCGAAAGGAGTGAAAGGCACGTTTTCGGCTGGAATTATTAGCAACCGCAAAGATAAGAACACAAAAGAACGTCTCCAGATGACTGCATCGATTTCTCCTAAAAGCAATGGGGGTTCTGTGCTAAACAAAAAAGGTGAAGTTATTGGTGTGTCCGTATCTGTCCATAGATCTCTGGATGCACAGAATCTCAACTATGCTATCCCGTCAAAATATCTCAAAGAACTGCTGAATCAGTCCAAGTCAACAGAACCTTTTTCACAAGAAAAACAGACTGTTTCTGCCGAGACTTACATTTTGTGGGGGAATGCAAAGTCCAAAATTGGAGACTATGAGAGTGCCATTTCGGACTATTACAAGGCAATCCAACTTCAACCTGAAGATGCCGAAGCATATCATAATATGGGACTTGCGAAGTTTAACTTGGAACAGCACTTTGATGCGATAGTAGATTATGATGTGGCAATCAGACTCAAACCCGATTATGCACGTGCTTATTCTAATCGTGGCATTGTGAAAGCACAATTGGGACGATTCTCGGATGCGATTTCTGATCTTGACGCTGCTATTCGATTTGACCGTGAACTTACCTCAGCATACTACAATCGGGGACTTATGTACGCTATGTTGGAACAATTTGCATCTGCGATTTCTGATTTTAACGCTGCTATTCGACTTGATCCAGATTTTGCGTCTGCATACCTCAATCGTGGCGTCGTGAAGCGTAAGTTGGGAAAATACACCGCTGCGATAACCGATTTCAATGTTGCTATCCGACTTGAACCCGATGCTGCGGATGCATATCTCAATCGGGGAACGGCGAAGGAGAGTTTGAGACAACACGTGGCTGCAATTTCAGATTACAACACTGCTATCCGTCTCAAACCCAATTATATAAAAGCATACTACAATCGTGGAGTATCAAAAGTGCGTTTAGGTCAAAGGTCGGAAGCGAAGCAGGATTTCCAAATTGTATTGCGTCTTGCAATAAAAGCGGGTGATACAGGTTTCAAGGTTAGTGCTGAGAAAGCACTACGTAAACTCGAGGAGTAGAACAGATATGAACATTGAACTTGAACAAATTTCACTTGATGATAAACCTGTTCTTCGCAATCTGATGCAGTTTTGCTTTCACGATTATAGTGAATTTAATAAAGAGGATGTTGGACCTTATGGACTGTTCAACTACAAATATCTCGACCACTATTGGACAGAACCTGAACGTTTTGCTTACTTTGTAAAAATTGACAAAAAATTGGCTGGATTTGCGATAGGTAGGCAGATCCATTCAGAAAACGGTGAGCGAATAAACATACTTTCCGAATTCTTCATTCTAAGGAAATATCGGCGAAAAGGAATAGGAATGGAAGTTGCTCATCGACTCTTTACTAAATTCCCGGGTAAATGGTCGATTGAACAGGAAGCAGAGAATTTACCTGCACAGACTTTT
This sequence comes from Candidatus Poribacteria bacterium, assembly GCA_009839975.1. Classification (GTDB taxonomy): domain Bacteria; phylum Poribacteria; class WGA-4E; order WGA-4E; family WGA-3G; genus MSPOR6. The sequence goes on along the minus strand of VXOP01000416.1, from coordinate 13,147 downwards.
TGGAGAAAGATTATTAACGAATATACAAAAGGCAACTTCACGGAAGTTCAACAAGAGAAAGGACCAGTCCAAGAGTTTGAGACACCAAGGTAGAACCGTGTTGAAAAGACGTTGTATCATGCGGTAGTTACCTCTTTGTGATGTCCAACGAGAGATATTTACCTTTGTACCCCATCCCATCATTGCAAGCAGGACGAATACAACTTGCGAAAATTTGCGTACTGTCGTTATTGATCAAAATTCTGAAGAGGTATCTTAATTATGACAGAAAGAGCGAAGTATATAAAAATTGTGAAATGGTCAGACGAGGACCAATGTTTTATTGGGTTCTGCCCAAGAATTATTGGAACGTGCTGCCATGGTGATGATGAAGTTGAGGTATACCGTCAGTTGTGTGAGGTTGTTGATGAGTGGATAGAGATTGCGCGCCAAGAAAATGAAGCACTTCCGCCACCAACTATTAAATGGAATGTCGAAAAATTGTTAAGGTCTGTTTAGCAGAGATTAGCGAGTTGAAACGTCTGATATCTCCGCTGAATTACCCGCAACCTTAATCCGATTTTGTGCGCGGGCGAAGGCTGCCTCTACTTGGGGACGATTCAGGTCTGGTGCATCTGATGTAAGTTGTTCTTGGGCACGGGTAAGAGCACTCTCAGCACGCGAAACGTCTATATCCGATGCCCACTCCGCTGTTTCAACCAATACGGTGACACCGGTCCGTAGCACCTCAAAAACCCCGCCACTCGTTGCCAGATGACGTGCTGTGTCTGCTGATTCGTTAACACGGATTTCTCCGACATCTAATGCTGTAAGAAAAGGGATGTGTCCCGCCAGAATCTGAAAGTTACCTTCAACTCCAGGAGCGGTTACGCTTGTAACATCCCCATCAAATATCATTTTTTCTGGTGTGCGTATTTCAAGGTGAAAACTTCTATTTAGCATATCATTTAATCCGCTGCTTCTTCTAATTCTGCTTCTTTCACTTGCTCAAACGCTTCGTCAATCGTACCAATGTAACGTAGCGACTGTTCTGGTAGGTCATCGCAATCACCGTTAAGAATTGCTTGACAACCTTGCACAGTATCCTCAATCTTCACGTATTTACCCGGTGTCCCTGTGAATCGTTCAGCGACAAACATCGGTTGTGTGAGGAACATCTCTATTTTACGTGCTCTATTCACGACTAACTGTTGATCATCTGACAATTCATCCACACCGAGGATAGCGATAATGTCTTGCAGGTCACCATATTCCTGTAATACCTGTTTGACTCTAAATGCAGTTTGGTAATGCTCTTCACCGATAATCTCTGGTGATAGGATACGTGAACTTGAAGTGAGGGGATCCACTGCGGGGAATCTGCCCTTCTGAACGATGCTTCGTTCCAATCGTGTTACCGCGTCAAGGTGTGCAAACACTGAAACGACAGCGGGATCGGTATAATCATCAGCAGGAACATAGACTGCTTGGAATGAAGTGATTGATCCGTGTTGGGTAGAGGTGATCCGTTCCTGCAACTCACCCATTTCTGTTGCAAGTGTTGGTTGGTATCCGACAGCAGAAGGCATGCGACCGAGAAGTGCTGACACCTCACCACCTGCCAACGTGAAACGGAAGACGTTGTCAATAAAGATGAGAACATCTTGTCCCTGCTGATCGCGGAAATATTCTGCCATAGAGAGACCGGCGAGTCCGACCCGGAGACGCGCACCTGGCGGTTCATTCATTTGACCAAATACCATCGCTGTTTTGTCAATCACGTTGTAATCATCAAGCTCAAGCCAGAATTGGTTTCCTTCGCGTGTCCGTTCACCCACACCACAAAAGACAGAGTAGCCACCGTGTTGTGTGGCAATGTTGTAAATCAGTTCGGCGACCAGAACGGTTTTACCGACACCCGCACCACCGAAGAAACCGACCTTTCCACCGCGAACAACAGGTTGGATTAAGTCAATCACCTTGATACCTGTTTCTAACATTTCGGTAACTGTTGTAAGTTCTGCTTGCGGAGGCGGTGGTCTATGAATAGAATAGCGTTCGGATTCACCAACTTCCCCTCTTTCATCAATGGGTTGACCTGTAACATCAAAAACGCGTCCGAGTACTGCATCACCGACTGGGACGGTGATGGGACCGCCTGTATCGGTAGCGACTGCGCCACGGACTAATCCATCGGTCGTATCCATAGCGACTGCACGCACACGATTTTCACCTAAGTGCTGCTGAACTTCCAGTACCAACTCGCTACCGTCGTAACGTTTTACTGTAACAGCGTTTAGGATATCTGGCAATTTGGCTTCTGAAAAATCTATGTCTACTCGTGCACCGACAACTTCTAATATTTTTCCTTGGTTCATGGGAGATTCCTTCTATTTAGTTACGACACGCGGGCGTGCCTACTACCTTAACCTTCCAGAGCAGCTGCGCCACTGACGATTTCTGATATTTCTGTTGTGATTTGTGTCTGACGTGCTCTGTTACGTTGTAAAATTAATTCGTCAATAAGTTCTCTTGCCTTTTCAGTAGCATTTTGCATCGCTGCCCTTCGCGCAGCTTGTTCCGCAGCATTTGAGTCTAATAACACCTTCCACATCTGCATGTTTAGATCTTTATGGAGTAGCATTTCAAAAAGTTCTACCTGCCCCGGTTCATAGACATAATCCAAAAATAACGTATCACCTTCGGGTTCTATAGGCTCTAAAGGTAGGAGTTGTTCAACAAGCACGGTCTGAAGGATAGCAGACTTGAAGTTGTTGTAGATAACTTCTACCTTGTCAATCATTCTGTCAGTATAGAGGTGTTCAAATTCGTGGACAACATCAACAGCGATTTGGAATTCAAGCTGACGGAAGATATTGATATAAGAGTCAGTTATATCATAACCGCGTCTCTCAAAATGTTCTTGTGTACGTCTGCCGATGCAGATGAGTGTGACATCTGCCCCGTCTTCTTCGTAATGCTGTATACGTTCTGTGGTTGTCCGTATGACGTTACTATTGAAACTACCACAGAGTCCGCGATCACCAGAGACTGAGATGATACAGACATGCTGCACCTCACGTTCTTCAAGCAGAGGATGTGTCAACGCTTCTTCCTCTATGTCCATCTGTGAGATGAGGTGACCGAGTATTGTTTTCAGTTTGTCAGCGTAGGGACGCGTTGCTAAGATATTCTCTTGTGCACGCCGAAGCCGTGCTGCAGCAACAACGCTCATTGCATCTGTAACCTGCTCAATGTTCTTAACACTGGCAATCCGTCGCCGAATTTCACGTAATGTTGCCATCCTCATTCACCTTCTGTGTGAGTTTCCGCTGTTTCCTCTGCGGCGGGTTCATCTGCTGGTACTTCCTCGGTTTTCGGTTGTTCTGCTGGTGTATTGCTCCAATTTTCCTTAAATGCTTTGACCGCAGCATGTAATGCCTCAAGTGCTTCATCACCTAACAGACCCGTTTCAGCAATTTCTGAGAGGAGCTCTGCATGATTCCTGTCAAGGTATTGTAGGAATTCAGACTCAAATCGCGCGACTTCAGACTCAGGAACATCGTCTAAATAGCCGTTTGTACCACAAAAGATAGAGGCAACTTCTCTTTCTACAGGCATCGGTTCATATTGTGGTTGTTTTAACAGTTCCACGAGTCGCTCGCCACGATCCAATTGTGATCTTGTTAACGCATCCAAATCCGATCCGAACTGTGCAAACGCTGCTACCTCTCGGAAACTGGCAAGGTCAAGCTTTAGTGTTCCAGCAACTTCGTCTGATTTCATGGCTTTGACCTGTGCATCACCACCCACACGCGAAACAGATGTGCCAACATCAATAGCGGGTCTCACACCTTGGTTAAATAGGTCCGTTGTAAGGTATATTTGTCCATCGGTAATGGAAATAACATTTGTTGGGATGTAAGTCGTCAAATCACCTTCAAAGATCTCAATAATCGGTAATGCCGTAAGGGAACCACCTCCAAGATCGTCACTCAGTTTTGCTGCACGTTCTAATAGACGTGAGTGCAGATAGAAGACATCACCGGGATACGCTTCACGGCCTGGCGGTCTACGGGAAAGTAGGGACATCTGTCGGTATGCCCACGCGTGTTTTGTCAAGTCATCGTATATGATGAGCGCGTGTTTGCCGTTATCCCGATAGTATTCTGCCATGGATGTGCCTGAATAAGGCGCGAGATATTGTAGCGGAGACGGCGCACTTGCTGGTGCTGAAACAATTGTCGTATATTCCATCGCATTGTGTTCACGAAGGGTATTGGCAACTTGTGCAAGTGTAGACCCTTTTTGCCCAATCGCAACATAGATGCAGTAGACATCAGTGTTCCTCTGGCTCAGAATAGCATCAATTGCTATTGCGGTTTTGCCAGTTCTGCGGTCACCGATAATCAGTTCACGTTGACCTCTACCGATAGGTGTTAGACTGTCAATAGCCTTCAAGCCGGTGTAGAGCGGTTCACTCACAGGTTGACGTTGAACGATACCTAACCCTTTCTGTTCCACGGGAAGTCGGTGCACTGTGTTGATTTCACCTAAACCATCAATAGGTTCACCGAGCGCATCAACCATCCGTCCGAGAAGAGCTTCACCGACGGGAACTTCTGCCAATCTACCTGTTCGTCTTACTGTATCACCTTCATGTATGAGTTGGTCTTCACCGAACAGCACACAACCGACGTTGTCTTCTTCAAGGTTAAAAGCGATCCCGTAAATATCGTTTGGGAATTCAATCATTTCACTCGCCATTGCGTTGGCGAGTCCATGCACCCGTGCGATACCATCACCTACCTCCAGAACAGTGCCGGAATCATAGACATCCACGTCCTGATCGAACTGTTGCAGCTGTTGTTTTAGTATATTTGATATTTCGTCCGGTCGGACTTCTCTTGCCATATTTTAATCCTCTGTGAGAAGTAGTTATCGGTCTTCGGTTCTCAGTTAAGAGATTCCTTGTAATAACTATTACCCTTTTGCAAGTTGCCGTTTCAAACGTTGAAGTTGTGTTGTGACACTTGCATCAAAAACGGTGTCGCCTAATTTAACCACAAACCCTCCCTGAATTTCTTCATCGGTTTCGGTTTCCAATCGCACCTGTTTACCTGAATATGTACTTAATTGCTGAATGAGTTGTTGCTCTTGGTTTTGTGTAAGCGGCACAACTGTGGTTACTTTGGCGACAACCCTTCCAGCCGCTTCATCAACAATTGCCGTGAAGACATCCAGTATTGTGACAAGGTAACGTTCACGTTGTCTTAAGGCAAGCAGTTTAAAGAAGTTAATCATCAGCGGATTCATTGATTCAGAGAAAAGCTGCTGAAATGTGTCGCTTTTAAATTGAGGTGACAACAGCGGCGTATTTATGAACTGGTTCAATTCCTCAGACTGTTCAATCAGTTTTTGAAACGTTTCAACATCAACGGTAATAACATCCAAAGCATTCTGTTCAATAGCCACTTCGTATAAAGCACGAGCATAAGGTTTTGCCACCCGAATGTCTCTCATAGTTTTTTACCTTATCATAGTTTTCAGTTGTCAGTTTTCAGTTAACTCGGATTGCTATCAATAAGATGTTAGACATGCAAACACTGATACCTATTCTGCTGACAATCTGCCAATAGAAGCGTCAATAATACTCTGATGTCTCTCTGTATTGAGTTCTGCCCGAATGATTTTGCTGGCTGCATCAACAGCGAGTTCAGCGACAACACCGCGTAGTTCTAAGATTGCATCGTCTTTCTCGCGTTGAATTTCTGCGCGTGCGCGTGTGATTTCATCTTCAGCTTCCTGCCGTGCTTGTGCGACGATCTGCTGCCGTTCACTGTTCCCTTGATCAATCGCCGCTTGAATTTTGGCTTGCGCCTCATTTTCAATATCACCTAAACGTTGCCGTGTTTCAACGGTGAGACGATCTAATTCCTCTCGGTCAGTTTTCAACTGTTCTAACTGCGTCGTAATTTCAGTTCGACGTTCGTCCAACATTCCTCCGACTTTACCGAAAACAAACTTCCAGAGTACCAAAAGCACGATTAGAAATGCAGGAATCTGACTGAGAATGACTTGTGGATTAATACCGAGTAGACTCAATAATCCACCGCCATCATCGGGAGTATCTGCAGCAAATACGTTGATAAGGCAGCTACCCATCAGAATGAGACAACAGACGAATATTTTTCTTCTCATTGTATTCCCTATAGTACCGTTATCCTAAACTTTCTTGGGACAATATCCTGCATGCCCCAAAAAGTTTAGGGTGATGTTCGTTGTTATTCGCCAGCAGTTTCGGTCTGACTACTTTTTGTTGATGCATCAATCATATTCTGGAGGATTTCACCTTCAGGAAGTTTTCCATACAACATAAAGAACATTAAGAGTGCATAGATGATAAGCGATTCGATGAGTGCCAAACCGATAATCATTGCAGTCTGAATTTTAGCGGCTGACTCAGGTTGACGAGCAATACCTTCAAGAGCGGTGCTTGTTGCACTTCCCTGTGCTCTTGAAGCAAAAATGACAGCGATTGGCAAACCCAACGTTACACCAAACGCCAATACTGCTAAGTAAATCATAAAAATGTCCTCCTTGGACAGAAAGGGACAAAATGACGTTTGTCCCGCAGAAATTTAATGATGCGCTTCATGCGCTTCATCATCGTGTTCAATGAACAGTACAATATAGATAGATGTTAAGATGGTAAATACGAATGCCTGTAAAAAACCTGCGAATAAAGCAAAAAAGAGCATCGGCACCTGAACGGGTATCGGAAGATAGAAAGAGCCGATGGAGACTATCCCAAGTGCAGTAAGTTGAATAACGACTGATTTTTCACCAAAAATATTCCCAAAAAGTCGAACTGCAAGTGAACCTGCCCGGGATAACTGCGCAATAACTTCAAGTGGGAACATCAAAACGCCTAACCATGGAGGGTTCCCTGCTAAGTGTTTCAGATAACCGATGAACCCGATTTCTTTAATAGCGATGATTTGAACACCTATGATAGCCGTTATACCGAGTGCAAGCGTTGTGTTCAAATCTGCTGTTGGTGGTTGAAGTCCCGGAATGATTCCGAGATAGTTAAGGGTAAGAATGAAAATAAAAAATGAACCGACAAACGGAACATATTTCTTGCCGTGGTCCCCGAGGATCCCACCGAAGAAATCCATGATACCCCCGACAAACATCTCTAACAATGTTTGTCCTCTTCCTTCGGGAACCCGTTTCAACTTCCTTGTCGCAATAATGAAAAGTACAACTAAAATGACTACCGCAAAATACGTATTGGGAATGAGATCCGGTTGGTGCCACTTATCAGGTTCAGGGACAATGTTATCAGGCAAAATCCGTGATATTGAATAGAGCAAACTTCGGGAACTATGGTCATCAGCTGCAAATGCCCCTGGCACTGATAAGACGCAGAATCCAATGACCAAGCAGATATACGATATTTTTTTCATATTTTCTTGCTGTAAATACTTCCAGTTTTTAAAAAGACGTGTGATGTTTTTTAAGGTTGGTCGGGGTCTCTGTTTCTGAGAATAGTGACCATCAGACCAACTGCTTTTATGATGATTGCCCCTTGAACTAAAACGATCCCACCGCCGAAGGCATAAATATCCAACCATTCCATTCTGAACAGGAAAAACATAAGCACACCGAGTAATGTATATTTACTAAGCGCGATAAAACCGAGAAGATACTTTGTTTTCTGCGTTTTCCCGGGACGAATCAACCTGCGAATCATGAACTCAATTGACCAGAACAGACTGAGACCAATCGCACTACCGATAAGGAAACTGGGGGTCGCATTCCGTCTGAAGATTAACAATACTACGGCTATCGCAACGGTAAGGCAGATTGTTAGAATATAGACGTGTTTGATAAACCGGTCACCAAATTCAAGTGTGGGACCCATTTAGTTAGGTGTCTCCTTTGTCAAGATATCGGAGGATCGTTTTCCATTCTCAATAGGATATTTTCCTCTTTATTTTCTTGTACTTGTTGCTCAGCTAAGCGACGTTTTTTACCCATTCGCAACGACTCAATTATGGCAACAACGATTCCAAGAACTAACCCATAATTTTCACCGCTTTCTACCTCGTCAAGATTCCTTCCGATCCACCTACCTATGAAATAACCGATACAAAAGGCGAGAACAGTGTTTAACCCGTACGAAGCGATGTCGAACATCTTTACATTCGCAACACTTTTTGCGTTACTTGATTTGCTATTGAACCAGTTGCCTACGAAGAAACTTATGCAAATTGTGAAGCATGTTAAGAGGCCAAGTATGATGCCGACTGAAGTAAACAAGAAATTGAATAAGAAATAAAGTAGTCCTCCGAGAACTGTATACCTACCGAGAAAAATCATTCGTGGTAAGTTCTTTGTTTGGTTTGTTTTTCCAGTAAGCACAACCCGCTGAGCTGCGAATTCAATAACCCAGAATAGACTGAACCCAATAGTACATCCAACCAGAAAAATCGGGAGTGTAGAAGCTTGACCTGTCATCCATGCTTCCAATATAACAGTTATTGTAAGAAACAATATAAACAGATAAATATTCAGGATAGACCGGTCATTAAAATCCAAAACAGTCCGCATTATGAACAACTCCTTTGCTGTCACAATAATTTACGAATTTTATTTCTCCTTTTCCCGTTTTTTAAGAACTATTCTCTTATATCTTCTTGTGCTTGTTGTGCAGCCTCACGCCGTTGTTTTTCCATGCGTTCCATTTTTCGGTTCCATCGCGCTATTGAGCGGAACATCTCCATAAATCCAGCTGCGACTCCGAGTACAAATCCGATGATTGATCCTAAATCGGCGTTGCCTAATTTACCACCGATCCACTTACCACCAAAATAACCGATAACAATAGCAAGAGCAAGTGTTATCCCAATTGACGCGAGGTCAAACATCCCTACATTTTCATGTTTGAACTGGTCTAACCGTCGTTTATTAAAAGGAAAAGGTATCAGTACCATGACGTTTACTCCGATATTACGAAAATGGTGTTGGGACTTATCTCCTCTCTAAGCAACGCTATAAATTATACTACAAGATTCGGGTTAATGCAAAAATTTTGACACAATTTCTTCAGTTAAAATTCATTCATCGGGATGCGTAAGTTCTGCACTTCGGGAATATTATCTTGCATGTGTAA
>VXOP01000416.1:0-3977 GCA_009839975.1 Candidatus Poribacteria bacterium | reverse complement strand
TATATATGATAATTAAAACAATTAGACATAAACCGATTCCTTGATGAACTGCAAGCAAAGTATAGACCACAAACTGAACAATGGTGAAAAATGGTTAGTCGCAAAGACATTCAAGCCACATGTAATGATATTGTCCGAGAATTTGAACCGCTGCAGGTAATTCTCTTTGGGTCTTATGCGTATGGGGTACCGTCTGAATATTCGGATGTTGACCTGTTAGTCGTGATGCCGATAGCAAATTCGGAAACGCGAGACCAAGCAGTAGAAATACGTCAACGAATTCCACGTCGATTCAGTATGGACATCCTTGTGCGTTCACCAGAAGAGATCGCCTATCGCCTCTCACACAACGATTGGTTTCTCCGAGAAGTCACTGAAAAAGGTCAGGTGCTTTATGAATCCGATGATTTTTATTTTAGACCACATAAAAAAGAGAATACTAATATGAATCCTTTAACTTTGGAGTGGATTGAATTAGCTGAGGAGGATTATGCTATAGCAAGATTAATCCAACGTGAACAACTTGCAATGCTGAACGGTATGTGTTTCCATGCTCAGCAGTGTGCAGAAAAATATCTAAAGGCATGGCTCCAAGAACATAACATCCCTGTACCAAGGACACACAATTTAGAGGAATTGTTAGACTTGATTCTACCGACAATACCATCTTGGCATTCTTGGAAAAGTGATCTTGCAGTCTTATCAAAACATGCAGTGGACACGCGATATGTAGGTCAATCTCCGACTACTGCAGATGCTGAAAATGCCATGCAAACCTGTGAAAAGGTGCGTCAAGCGGTGCGGGCCGAGTTGAAAATACCCAATTAAAACGTGTCTAATGTTTGTATGTCATTTCTATCTATCTGATAAGAACCAAAACTGCCCAATGTGCTTCTGTTGGTGCGGTTAATGTGATGCTATCACGATACAAAATTTCCTCTTCCTTTTTCCACTCACTCCTATTAATGTTTAGCCATCTGATTATTGCCTTTTCGGCATCTAAATTTTTACCAACACCTAAGTTAATATCTACTGAACCCCCTTTTGGAAAATAGACTGCATATTCTTTTCCCGGATTTGCAATGGTATACGCTTCGTTTTCTTCTCTATTGGAAAGCAGTTCATTATTCGGTTCGCAGGTAAAGATATCCATCTCGTCTGTTATCATCCGCATACTTTTGAGACTCGCTTGTGCTGTCTCGGTTAATCCGAGTCCGTTAGGTGGACGGTGGAACCGTGCCGATGCCAATCCTCCGAAGATATTTCGCCAGAACCGTTCCAGCCCGTTTCGCGTCGTACCGTATTTCCCCGTGTCAGCACCGTAAATCTTAACACTGTTCATGGGACGGATCGGGTTAAGTTCAGTTCTATATTTCTGAGCGTTATCCCAGTGCGTCTGCTGTTTCTGCATGTTATTCTGTGACACATCACAAAACGAATATGTCTCTGGATGATCCTTTGTATTTCGATGCTGTTCATGGGATAGTTCCCAAGGATTCCAACTCTCTGTTGTTTCAACGCCACGTCCCATCTCGGCAGCTCGATTCTTGATGTATGTTGACCAGTATTCACCCCATGCTGGCGTAACGGCTGTCTCGTTGTCCATGCAATAAAGTATATGTCCATAAGGGAGTGTTTCAGAGAGAAGTTTATCCACATACTTTTGCTGATATTTTAAGACTATTTCCTGATTGTTCTTTTTGGGTACAGACCGGAAAAAGTCATTCTGTGCTGCACTGGGGTGGCTATTAACGACAGTGGGTAATCCTGTCTCTTCTGCGGTGTAGTTGCTATTGTTTTTAGGGTTGAACGGATTGACGTCCCAATAATCTCTATAATAGTTGAACGTTGCCCACACCTCAATCTGTACGATAATATCCATTTCGTGTGTCCACCTGATAAAGTTACGAAAACGCGTCCAGAATTCCTCGTTCCACTGATTTAGGTCATATTTGTCACCGACTTTTTTAAAGGGAGGGACATCTCGTTCTTCAGTCCATCCCATCGTAGACCTGACATAGTTTCCACCGACAGACTTTAATAACGCAAGATGCGCTTTGAGGTCCGGTATCTGGAACAGATTATCATCAACTGAACCACCGATGAGTAGAACGGGTTCACCCTTATACTGCCAGTAACGCGGGTTTTCTTTGTAAATTTGGATTCTGTTTTTATCCATATCTAAATCTTTTTTTTCTTGGGTATCCTGTGCGACAGAAGTTAGTGCTGTGATCATCAGTAGAACCAACACGATTTTGTATAAGGTATTGTATTGACCACGCAGCCTTTTCATAGATTGCTCCTGAACATAAGAGATATATCAAAATATACAACCAACAACACATATTATAACATGTTATTTGGCAGAATATAATCGGACATTTCATGAGTAGCACGGATTTCCGTGAAGACTCCGAAATGCCCGATTATCTGTTAAATGGGTTTTATAGTGAAACTCTACAATTAGCTTTACATCTGAGTTGTAGGAGGGAACTCCGATTCCCGATTATCAGTGTCTTTCCTCATGATTCGGAGATCGCTCCTACAGATGAAGTGTCAACCTATATGGTATTTCACTAAAAATAATGGTTCTTACCGTTACTGCACAGAACCCCTATGCACCCTCAGGCATGGTATTAGAATGAAATTCCGAGATACTTGTGACACTGTTGAGAAGCATCTGATCACTTAAACCAAACGCATCTGAGATTTTTAATTTTCCTTTCTGCTCAAATGTATCCAGCAAACGTTGATTTGACACGACGTGGACAGAGTCGGCATGTTCTTGAAGTTCTTGTAATCCCTGTTCTGCTTTTTTAGCAACTCGTTGTCCTTCAAAAGCAAATGGACGTGTCACGACAGCTATTGCTAATACACCTTGTTCACGTGCAAGCGATGCAATTTTGGGTGCGACACCCGCTCCTGTTCCACCACCCATACCTGCTAAAACAAAGACGATGTCCGTACCCGAGACGATATTGGCAAGTGTGTCACTGTCTTCCTCAGCTGCTTTTTTACCGATTTCTGGATCTGACCCGCAACCGTTTCCTTGTGTGGTGTTAACCCCGATTTGTACCGGCGTAGCATCTTCACACTTTTCAAGTGCTACTTTATCTGTATTGACTACAAAGAATTCAATATCTGTCAATTCAGATTTAATCATTCGGTTGACAGCGTTTCCACCTGCACCACCGACACCAATGACTCTGATTTTAGTTTGCGTTTGTTTGGATTCTTCACGTTTAGATGACATAGTTGTTCCCCTTTCAATGTTAACACCAAACTCTATTCGTAAGAGTTCACGTGTCTGTCTTAATTTAGTTTTGATTGTTCCTGTCGCTAATCCGAGTTCTGCGTGTATCTCTTTGATACTCCACAATTCCAGGTAATATAATTCCGCGATCTCTCGGAGATTACTTGGTAGGTGATGGACAGCTTCTGTCACTGATTCACTGAGTTCTGTCTGACGGAACCGTGCCACTGCGTCACGTTCAATATGATCAGTTAATTCCTCAAGACTACACAAAATTTCGGTATTTGAATGATGACGTGAACTGTAATATCTCTTGCATGCGTTGTAAGCAATGCGATGTAACCATCCTCCAAAACTGTTAATGTTCCGAAGTCTATCAATGTTTTCCCATACAGATTGCCACACATCCATGAGAATTTCTTCGGCATCTCGTCGCTGTCTCGAATTTGCGACTATCACTTTCCAGATGCGTAGACTGTAACGCGACATCAGTTCTGCAAATGCGATCTCATCACTTGCTTGAGCAAACAGAATAAGTTCTTCATCTGTCAGACTGATATACGTTGATTGATCGTCTTGCATAAACATTTTCCAATTGGAATTTGACGTATAGAATGGACTATATTAAAGGCAGGTTTAAAAAAATAAAAAATCGTATTTTAAGGGAACTTAAGCAAGTTTGAATATTAAATATGCAGGTGGCACGTTGATGACGGGCGGGGAG
>VXOP01000259.1 GCA_009839975.1 Candidatus Poribacteria bacterium | reverse complement strand
CATGTATGAAAACATCACGATTGATCCTGTTAATTCTAACATTGAATTTGCTGCCAAAAACTAAAGACTATCAATAATAATTCACTATAAGTTTAGGATAAGTAAGTTTGATTTGACGATAAAGACTAACTCTGCCACAGTTGAAGTTTGGGTGAGTGAAAGTTGGATTGCTGCTACCATAAAACCGATTAATAGATGGAGGGTAAGTCAACTACCGATTCCCAAAAGAGAAGACAATCCAAAATGGTAGTTGAATGGAGCTTTGAAATGCACCAACACAAAGACACCTATCACACCATAGAAGACCTATCACCAGAAGCAAAACAGGATTCCCGTAAATACCTTGAACAGCATTGTCAAAAACGCAAGGTAGATGCGAAATTGCTGCAACGCGCTTGGTATACCGCACACAAAATAGCAGCCATGCTCTATGAAGAGTTCGGAGCAACACAAGTCGCTGTATTCGGGTCTCTGGCACAACAGAATCTGTTCTCAGAACGGTCAGATATTGATATAGTTGTTTGGGGTCTTTCACCTGACGAGTATTTGAGCGCAGTATCGGAAACAATAGGTTTCAGTCAGGAATTCAAAATTGACTTGGTTAAATATGAGAATTGCAAAGGACTGTTTCTTGAACGGATTGAGAAGCAGGCGATTCCAATTCAAAAGGACAAAACTGCCGCAATCACAAATTCTCAAATAACTATAAAGGGAAAGGTGACAGACACATTGGCGAAAACAGAATTAATCCAACGTATTTCTGATGGATTTACAAACGTAAAAGAGGCAGTTACACGTATTGACCATGCAGTACAGAACCTCAAGGACGCACCTGATAGGTATAGACGTAGCATAGAAGTTGAAATCTCCAGATATCTTTACGATTTCTATAAGCAATTGGAAAACATATTTGAACGCATCGCTCAAGATGTAGACAAAGTAGTGCCTACAGGAGGACAGTGGCATAAAGATCTGCTACAACAAATGTCAGAACCAAATACGATACGACCCCCTGTACTTTCTCAAGAAACTTATTTAGCGTTAAGAAAACTACTCGGATTTCGGCACGTTTTCCTATATATTTATGAAGATGAACTGGATTACGATAAAATGCTGATAAATGCTACGTTGGTAAAGGAAGTGTTTCCGATTCTCTCTAAAGAGATAGATATATTCATAACTTTCCTAAAGAAAGAAGAAAATGACTGAATGGTATTCATACCCGCTGAATGCCAACAGCACATTTAGCGTTGATTCCTGGGGTTTGGTATTTTACAAAAACCTTACACACCCATTGACATTTGACTGGAGTTCGTCTATCTTATTCATCAAGAACATATTGGAACATTCCATTTTCTGTTCCAATATAAATGGTGTCCCCATCAACAGCAAGGGAAGTGGCATGAGTTGGAGTCTCAGATATAATTTGTTTCCAAGTGCTGCCTTTTAAGCGATAGATTCCCGTGTCTTTTGTAACACCATAGAGTATTGTGCCATCAGCTGCTAAATGCTCCATGATAAGATTTTTCCCTTCAGTGTTAGTAAACACTTCCCAGTTTTTTCCACCATCTGATGTAATGATACCCGCATCCGTTGCTACATATACTGTTGTACCGACAAATATTATCTCTTTGAAAATGTTGACTCTAAATGGTAGTGCTTGTGTGAGATCAATCCAATTATTTCCTCTATCAAGCGAAATAACGAGGTGTCCATCTCGTTTTCCTACGCAGACAGTGTTTCCTGACACTGCAAGTTTGAGATCTTTTCTTATAATATTCTCTGTTAATTCAACCGTTTCTTCCAGACCGGTATCATACCATTCAGTATCACCTTGTCTCCAACGGAAAAGTTTAAAGTTGTATTCCATGAAAAACGTGTCGTCGTAAACAGCAAATGCGCCACGTACTCCTTCATTCAGAAAGTCATTGTACCGACCAAATTTCTCATAAGCAATTTGATGTGATTCCACCTGTTTTATGAATTGACTTGCACCAATAGCCTCTTCAACTGATAACAGGTCATAAAAGTCCTCTGAACTAAAGACCGGCATTCCTTGAATTGGTACAAGTGTGCTACCATCACTTGCTACAGTATAGATTTGCAATTCAAATGGATCGAATTCGAATTCCCTGCCAGTTGCGTAGAGAACATCACCGTAATTACCAATTTGAGTGATGTTTGGTTGATATTTTCTTTGAGGATCTGTCATTGATATTGATATCTGAACGGGGTTCCAAGACTTTCCTCCATCATCAGTTGTATGAATATCATTTCTCGCATCTGTTCCTCCATCTACTCTCGCGTAGAGAAGAATAGGTTTACTCTGACCTTTTTCAGTCTTTTTTAAAGCAATTAGGTTATATATACTTGCATCCGTTGGCTTAACGTTGATCTTGTCCCACGATTCACCACGATTGGATGAATAATGGAGTCCATTCTTACTCCCGACATAAATAGTGTCATTTTTTGCTACGGCAACTGGAGAAAGACTATTCATTGGAGGTGATATATTATGTGCAAGTGGATTTAGCCAAGTATCTCCACCATTAATTGATCTAACCATTCCTTGTTCCATTGCCAGAAGTGTATCACCTGCAGCAATAAGGGTTATATTCGGAGGATGGCCATTTAAATGCCATGCATTTGTAGGTGTTATATCTTTCCATGAATCTCCGAGGTCTGTTGATCGAAATATCCCCCATTTACGTTCTAACTCTTCAGGTACATCCCATCCCAATCCCGCGGCAACATAGAGCTTTCCATCGGTTGATGTAACTGAAATGACCCGTTGAATTCTGACAGGGAATTTTGAACGTTTCCAACCGTCACCACCATAACGGAAAAGACCGTTGGCAGTTCCCGCAAAAAGCGTATTCTGGATCTCAATAAAGGAATCGATGCTTTCTGTCAATCCATTGTCTATCGTTTTCCATGTTTTCCCGTTATCTTCAGATTGAAGAACACCATTCTGAAAAGCGAGGTAAAACGCTTGTTCCGTTGTCACCAATTCAACTGCTGACCTATACTTTTCCTCTTTCCAAGAATAGAGTAAATCCCAAGTATCCCCGTCATCCTTAGAAATAAAGAGTTCATTGTATGGCACAAAATACAGAACATTGTTCCACTTAGCTATAGGAAGCCGTCCTCCCGAAGAAGTCCTAAGTTTTTCACCACCACGGAAGTGTTTCCAGGTCTTGCCATCCGCTGATAATATATGGACCGAGAAATAATTTGTAATAACGAATAATTCCCCATCAGGGGAAGCGTATAGGTTCCATGCTGGCGTACCTTTAATCGGTGTTGCTTGAATCCACTGTTGTTTT
Organism: Candidatus Poribacteria bacterium; assembly: GCA_009839975.1. GTDB lineage: Bacteria > Poribacteria > WGA-4E > WGA-4E > WGA-3G > MSPOR6. The sequence continues at coordinate 1,420 of VXOP01000259.1, read as the reverse complement.
TGACTTGTCATGTCTTCTCCTTCAGATTGCGCAGCCCCAGAAACGTTGTGGGGTTTTTGACCGTTGTTATCACTATTACTAAGCACATTTGGCACATCAAGTCTATTTCGCACGATCGGTTCCACCTCAAGATTTTGAACAATTTGTACATCAACGAGTTCAATAGTTGTCTCCAACTGTGCATCTAAATTATAAGGCTTTTGAAAATGTGCTAAGTACTCACTCCCTATGCCAAACATTAATGCAATCAAGATTAGACTTGATGCAGCTACTACCCACGGTACCAATGGTTTGCTGCTGGATGGAGAGCCAGGTTTTATACGGGAAATCTCTTGCATAACGTTATCGGTAAGATTTGGTGAAATTTGGAAATGCTCAAGTGCTTCTCTAATCATCGTTTCCTCCTTTTGTAAACGATTCCGTGCGCGTCTTAGTCGACTCTTAATCGTCCCCGTAGATACACCAATAAACTTGCTAATTTCTTCAACAGTCATCTCACCGAGATAGTGGAGCGTCATCACTGTTCGTTCACTCTCCTTCAATTTTGCAAGCAGCTTCTTAACGACTTCACGTTGTGCTTCAACTGCTGTTCTGGCTTTTTCTTCTACGACATGTTTAGAGTAAGCATCTCTATGTATCATGGTTGTTTCAGCATCCTCCAATGGTTTGGTACGTATACGTTTTTTGCGAAGCCAAGCGAGGCATCGGCGCGTCGCTATCACATAGATCCAACCAGCAAATTGGCGATGATCTTTCAAAGTATGGAGCCGCTTATATACAATCAGAAAGGTATCTTGAGTGATTTCTTGGGCGACGTGGAAATCTCCTATCTTTCTCCATGCCAATGCCTGAACCGGCTTTTGATACTTCTTCATGAGTTGGGCAAAAGCATCATCATTTCCATCTAGCACACGTTGGATTAGTTCAGCATCGTCTGTTTTCATCTTGTACCTCCTGAAAGGTTGAGCTAAATCATTGATATTGAAACTTAGTGACGCGACTTATGAGGAAAACGGTTGCATAATTCTGCAGGTTTTGCTGGAATATTATTTACTAAATTATGCTAATGTGTCAAGGTATGGTTTAATTGGTAGGTATTTTGTGGAGGTGCGTTTTGAATAGTTCGTTGATAAGTTAGGAAATAAGGCTATTTTAACATTTGCTTTGACGGCATGTCCCAGACAAATATAGTTCCGACATGATTTTGCAATGAACCACCACTATTGGTACTGGTGAGTGTCGTACCATCGGGAGCGAATAGTAATTTGCTAACGTACCCTCCAGAAGTGTTAAATGTCTTTAAAGATTTGCCGGTGGAGATATCCCATAAACGAATTGTTCCACCTGCATCTCCACTTGCGAGAATTGTACCATTTGGATAGAACGCCAATTGTGAAATAGTGTATTCATGGCCTTTGAG
>VXOP01000407.1 GCA_009839975.1 Candidatus Poribacteria bacterium | reverse complement strand
ACACTGCATGGCGATTATTCTATCCGTGATACCTTCCCTATTTATATCAATCCTCTGCCGAGTGTGAGTATTGTTGGTCAAGGTATCTCTATTGACACAGACACACTTACCGATGCTTTACCAGTGGAGACTCGTGGTGGTCATATTATCCCGACAGGACACCAGTTTGTTCGTTATCAGGTTGGTAAACCGTGCGGGATTAGTAAACACGGCAACCTTATATACGAGTGAGATGACATATCACAGAAAAAGATGAAGAAGGATAGTAATGATTTCAATTTGCCATTACAAATTACTTGGAAACTAAACGCATTTTTTTGCGTAAATTAAATATAATCTTGCACAGGTAGGAAATGTATGTCATCAGAATTTGTCCATTTACACAACCACAGTGAATATAGCATGCTGGATGGTGCGTGTCGCATCTCAGATATGATTCAATGGGCTGTTAAGAATAGTGCGCCAGCAGTCGCTCTTACCGATCACGGTAATATGTTCGGTGCCCTGGAATTCTACACCACAGCAAAAAAGGCAGGTGTAAACCCCATTGTTGGATGTGAGGTATATGTCGCTCCCGGAAATCGCAAAACACGCGGGAAAGAACAAGGTAGTGCATACCATCTCACACTGCTTGTTGAAAATGCAATTGGATATCAGAACCTAATCAAACTGGTATCGCTCGGATATACAGAAGGTTTCTATAGCAAACCCCGTATTGATATGGAAATCCTTCGGGAATACCGTGAAGGTATAATCGCTCTAACAGGTTGTATTCAAGGACAAGTGCCACAACTTATCTCTTCAGACAGACGTGAAGAGGGTATCAAGAACTTCAAGACGTTAATGGACATCATGGGAGAACGGAACTTGTATGTTGAAGTCCAGAACCATTATATTGACAAAGAACTTCAAGCATATCCGATAATGGTGGAATTGGCAAAGGAATTTGAACTTCCACTGGTTGGAACGAATGATTGTCACTATCTCCTGAAATCAGATCACAGGATGCATGATGTGCTGCTCTGCATTCAGATGAAGAAGACAGTCAACGACCCTGATAGAATGCGTTTTGATAATCATTTCTACTTTAAAAATGTTGATGAAATGCGTGAAGCACTTAAGGACTTTCCACATGAGGCAATCTCTAACACACTTGAGATTGCTAATCGCTGTAAACTTGAACTTGATTTTAGTGAAAGTGTGATGCCAAAATATGATGTCCCAGAAGGACATACGAATGAAAGTTACTTGAAGGAGCTATGTATTCAAGGATTACGCGAAAAATTTGGTGGGGAATTATCAGCAGAGGTACAGAATAGATTAGAACACGAACTTGATATCATCAATCAGACAGGATATCCCGGATATTTTCTGATAGTATGGGATTATGTTAAATATGCACACCAGCAAGGATATCCACTCACTGCGAGAGGTTCTGCTGTCGGCAGTCTTGTGCTTTATGCACTTGATGTAATTGCAATTAATCCGATGGATTATGATTGCCTTTTTGAACGTTTCCTGAACCTTGAACGTATAAGCCCTCCTGATATTGACATTGACTTTTCTGACCGTGCACGTGCTTTTATTGTTGAGTATCTTGTTGAAAAATACGGACACGACTCCGTAGGTAAAGTCGCAACATTCGCGACTATGGGTGCAAGAGGGTCGATTAAGGATGTTGGACGTGTACTTGATGTTCCCCTGGACAATGTGAACAAGTTAACGCAGTTAATCCCAACCATTCCGGTGGGGATAACCTTGGACGATGCCTTGGAACAGGTTCCAGAGTTTAAGACGCTTGCTGAACAGCCCGAGAATAAGGAACTGATGGATCTCAGTAAAGCAGTTGAAGGGATGAAACGACATGTATCTTGTCATGCTTCCGCTTACGTTATTTCAAACGGTCCACTAACAGATTTCGCCCCCCTTTTCAAGGATAAAAACGATCAGGTCGCAACCCAGTATGGCGGAAAAACCGTTGAAAGCGTAGGTATTGTTAAATTCGATCTGCTCGGGATTCGTACACTCACAGAAATTTATGACTGTATCCAGATGGTTAAAACCAACCATGACATTGATATTAATATAAATGAAATTCCTTTTGATGATGAAAAGACTTTCTCACTCATAAGTAAAGGTTTACTTGCGGGTTTATTCCAGTTGGAGACATCATCAGGGATGTATAGAGTTGTGACTCAACTCAAAGCAGATAACTTTGAGGATTTCGTTGCAATTCCCGCGCTCTACCGTCCGGGACCTTTGACAAGTGGCATGACGCAGCAGTTCATTGATAGGAAAGTCGGTTTAGAAAAGGTAGAATACAAACACCCATTGCTTGAGAACGCTCTTAAAAAAACCTACGGTGTCTGTGTGTATCAGGAACAGGTGATGCAGATTGTTCAGGATCTGGCAGGTTTCACGCTTGGAGAGGCAGATGTGCTGCGTTCTGCAATGGGTAAGAAGGATCCAGAACTCCTCCAAGCACAAAGAGAGAAATTCGTTGATGGCGCACAAAAAAATGAAATTAATAAAAAAGAAGCAGAAGAAATCTACGATCTGCTCGAGCCTTTCAGTGGATATGCATTCAATAAATCACACTGTGTTGCCTACGCTATGACGGGTTATCAGATGGCGTTTCTAAAAACACACTATCCCCATGAATTCATGGCTGCGATGATGACAGGGGAATCTGGAAACTCAGAAAAAGTTACGAGATATCGAGCTGAATGTGCAAAACTTGCCGAATACCTTGACGTAGAAATAAACGTACTACCCCCAGATGTCAACACAAGCAATAAAAGCTTTTCTGTAGATGAAAATGATATCTGTTTCGGTTTTGTAGCGGTGAAAAACGTTGGTGATAACGCAATTGATTCAATCATTGCAGCGCGAAATCAGGATGGTAACTTTACCTCAATACAAGACTTCTGTGAAAGGGTTGATACAAAAGCTGTTAATAAACGTGCTGTTGAGGGTCTAATACTATGTGGTGCTTTTGATTCACTGGATGCCAATCGGGCAAAACTGCATGCAAACTTAGAAGTTATGCTCAAAGCTGCTCAAAGTGCACAAGCAGAACGGGATAGAGGACAATTGAATCTTTTCGGAAACGCAAGTGAAGCAGAATCTGCACCTATCGCTCTTACAGAGACAGCAGAATATGAACCGCTTGAACGGCTAAAGTTAGAGAAGGAACAACTCGGTTTTTACGTGTCAGGACATCCGCTTGAACAGTACAAAGATATAATAGAATATTATACCACTGCCAGCACACAGACACTTGGAGAACACGCAATTGACTCAAACGTCTCTGTAGCAGGGATGATAACGGAAGTTAAGCAAATCACCACCAGAAAAGGTGATTCAATGGCGGTAATCGCTCTTGAAGATTTAGAAGGTTCTGTTGAAGTCGTTATCTTTCCAGATACATATAAAGAGGCTGGAGAGTTATATGAAGATAGAATCGTTTGGATAGAAGGCATCGTTAAACTCAATCAGAACGGCAGCAGAAATCAGGATTCCGATGAGGAATCGGAAGAAGAACGGCAAATTCAAGCAAACGAAGTCAGCGATATAGATGTTGTCCGTGAGGAACAGACTTCTACTGTTGAGGTTACTATCCAAGAATCTGATTTGGAGAATCAAGACAAACTGAAATCTTTAAAGGAAATTGCCCTTGCAAACAGAGGAAAGCTTGATTTAGTCTTACGTTTGATGACACCACGTTTCGGTGAAGTTGTCATGAGATGTAACGCCAACTATAAGATTTCAGATGCAGAATCCGTTTTTAGTCAGGTAGAGGACTTATATGGAGAAGATTGCATTAAACATAGCAATCGGACAAAACCGAAAAAGAAGAAGAACAGACGTAATTCTCGGAGGAGTTATGTCTGATAACATTATTCCGTAAGTACTTCACAATCATCAGAGGAGATCAGAACATAATGCAGTATCGCACACTTGGCAAGACTGGACTTCGCGTATCAGAGATCGGCTACGGTGGTGGGAGAATTCGTCTTGAACATGATATAAATGCACTTGTGAATATGATCCATTATGCCGTTGACTGCGGCATCAATTTCATTGATACAGCACCCACTTATGGAGGTGGTTATAGTGAAACAGTTATTGGCAAAGCAATCTCTGACCGTAGGGAACGTTGTATCGTTGCTACGAAAACGGAAGCGTTAGATCCTGATGGTATTGCCTCTGATGTGGAAGGCAGCCTAAAGCGGCTTGATACTGATTATATTGATGTTCTCCAATTTCATGGTGGCTGGTTTTATGAAGGAGAAACTAACCAGATACTGAATGGTGGTCTGGAGAAATATCTACAACTCAAGAAAGAGGGTACGGTGCGTTACATCGGGTTCTCAGCAGACGGTCCTTCAGGCGGCACAGAGCAGCTTATTGCCACGGGTGCGTTCGATATAATGCAAATCCATTACAATCTGATGTATCAGAGCACATGCGACATGTTCAGTAAACGTGGTGTTATTCCTGATGCAGTTGAACATGAGATGGGTATTGTGCTTATGCGGTCAACCACCAGCAACGTCTTCCAGAATCTAATCACACAATGTTTTGCAGATGAAATGGCTGATGTTGATGTTGATAGTTTTCTGCTTAACTACGCGTTGTCAAACTTAGATGTTGATGTTGCTTTGATGAGTTTGCATAGCAAGGAAGATGTGGATTGGGTTGATTAACAGTGGTATTTTTTCTTGATTTTTCAGGGTATTTTATGATATAAT
>VXOP01000065.1 GCA_009839975.1 Candidatus Poribacteria bacterium | reverse complement strand
CAATTACATACTGTAGACGTAAACACCGTTTCACAAGATTATACGAAATGGAACCTACCCCCAGGTGTGAAAGCACGTTTGGGGAAAGGAAGGAGATGTAGTAATGACACGGCAAAATAGCATCAAGATATTTGATAAATCTCTTACATTTTCGCTAACTGTCTTAATTGTGTTGTTTAGCTTTCTTTTGTCAATGCAGGTAGACGCGCAACGAGATGAGGAAACAGTCGCAGCAAATTGGAATTTTGACGATGGTTCAGCAAAGGACAGCTCAACAACAGGTCTCAATGGGACATTTGTTGGAAATCCGCGATCCGATACAGGTATTGTGGGGAAAGCACTGACATTTAACGGAAATAGCGACGGAATAAATATACCAGATTCTCCTCACATCAACACAGGCGGTCCTTATACCGACAGAACGATCGCAGCGTTCTTTAAGTGTACAGATATTACGAAAACCGGTAAACAGGTGATTTTTCAAGAAGGAGGTGCAACACGAGGATTATGTATCTATGTTCACGCTGGAAGTGTTTATGTAGGCGGGTGGAATCGGGCACAATATAATTGGGAAGGTACTTGGCTGTCTGAGAGAATTAAAGCGAATCATTGGCACCATGTTGCCTTAGTCCTACGAGATACAACCGATAAGGTCGAAAATGATAAATTCGAAATGTGGTTTGATGGGAAACTCGCTGATGCAGACAAGGGTGGACAACTATATTCACACACAAACAACACCTCTATAGGATATGTCACCCAAAAATCAATTTTCCATGACGGTACGCAGGATTTATCAAATGTTGATTGGTTTACTGGATCAATTGACGAAGTAATTGTCTATAATTCAGCTTTTGTCAGTGCTGACTTTAACAAAATTGCCCAACCTCTAAACGTTGAACCTAACGGAAAATTTACGACAACATGGGGACATCTGAAATCTAAACGAATGGAACATTAACTATCTTTTACTAATTTTTGGGTGAAGGTTAATCTGATTTTTTCATCTTACCTTCACCTTCAAGTCTAATTTTTTCTAATCGACTAATTGCATCTTGTAAACTTTGTAAATCATCAGGAAATTCATCCCAATGTAAGTCCTGTAAGAGTTCAAAGGATTCCTTGATACTGTATTTTGGTGTAGACTTTGATGATTTTTTCTTTTCGGTTGTATTAGAAGTATAGAATTCCTCGTGTTCAGAGACGATATTGTGGACGTTTGAATACGCTAATTCTAATTCCTTTAAATACAGTTCATAAAACCTCGGTTTTATCCCAGGGGGTAAAGGTTCCTCATGCACATCAAGGTAGACCACATGGATTCCTTCAGGAATGACGCCAAACATCATCAGTTCATATTTCTCTTTACGACTTAACCTTTTTCCAGCGAATTTTGAGAACGTTTTGCCATCTTCAATAGTGACATATACTGTTTCTGTATTTGTCGCCAATAAAGATTGATATGATGCAACAATCCAGAACTTAAGATACGCGTCTTCATATTCCTTCCAGGTATCAATTTCTGGTGGTAATTGAAGACTGTTCCGCATTGCATTACGATCCTCCGCATCTACTACACGCCAAAGATCTCTACGATTTATCATGTAAATTCTACGCTGCAACACCGTCCGATAGTCAGCGTAGTTGAGAAACGGTTGTCCGAGTGATAGGTTGTGTTTTAGCCATGTTTCTGGGGGGTATATTCTATCAAGTTTTTTTCTGCGATCTGATGGGATTTCCGTGTCATATTTCAGTGACCACATGTCTTGCATTTCGGCAACAGAATAGGGTTGGTATTTCTTTTTGACAGTTTCAATATCTATCCGTTCCCAATCAAGTTGAATTGGGTGTTTTTTCGTCCCACTGTTTTTAGGGGTAATAGGTTCGTACAACTTGTATGAACCTATAGAGGAATTGTAAGTATGTATATGCTCAATCAGTTCACCATCGGGTGTCGCGTGTTGGTGCGGTATTGAGGCAGGCATGTTAGTTAGCATTGGTTTGGGATTTTTGACAGGCAAGAACAAATATCCCGCAACACCTATTCCTATGATAAGAATAAATATGAAGAATACTCCGATTCGTCTGAACATGCTTCTAATGTGTACGGGTTTTGGATACTTATGACATGACGTTTCTATAGATTATACTCTTCCTTCAGAATATAATCAAATTTTACTTGACAACCCCTATCCGATGTGGTAGAATAAAATTTATAAAAGATCTATCTCTGGGTCGTGTGAATACGTTATCGGGTCGCAGGTTCGACTCCTGCCAGCGGGTAGAGTGTAATGCAAAACCTGCTGTAGCTCAGCGGTAGAGCGTCTGTATTCCGATTCTTATCCAGAGTCCTAATTGTGCGGGCCGAAGTATTGCGTTACCCATTGTATATTCGCAATACGCACCTTGCCCGCCTTTCTATTCTTTATTAGGTGACATCATGGGATATCTGAAAAAATACGCACCTTTACATCCGACTCAAAAGCAACCTTTGGACGAACAGCAGGTAAAAAACAGTGCTGAGGGATACGTCTATCCTGTGTCCATCTGGACTAACTTAGATCGATTTTTAATATTAGGTACCGAAGGTGGATCCTATTACGCAACAGAACAGGACTTGACAAAAGCCAATGTAGATTCTGTCCTGAAATGCATCGCAGAAGATGGGATACAGGTTGTTGAACGGATACGCGAGGTTTCTATATCTGGACGCGCACCGAAAAACGAACCCGCATTATACGCGTTAGCTCTGGCATTTGCACATGGAAATACAGCAACAAAACGCAAAGTACAAGAGGTATTCAGTGATGTCGCACGCATCGGAACACACCTATTTAGTTTCGTCTCCTATATCAACGGTATGCGAGGATGGGGTAGGTCGTTACGAAGGTTAGTCGGAGAATGGTATCGTTCAAAGGACGATGACGCTTTGGCATTTCAAGTGCTGAAGTACCAAGCACGCAACAAGTGGCGCCATGCAGATGTGCTTTCAAAATGCCATTACGGGGAAAACAGTGCCGTCTATCGATGGATCAGAGGAATTGATACCGACAGACGAATTGTTCATCGTGGTGTAGAAGATGATCAAAAAATTGCTACCGTTTATGAAGCTACCGATGTTCTCCCTGAACTGCTTGCTGGGTATGAAGAAATAAAACAATCTAAGAAACGCGCAGATGTGATTGAACTCATCCAAAAGCATCAATTTACACACGAAATGGTTCCGAATGAATGGAAAGATGATCCTGATGTTTGGGCAGCACTCTTAGCAAACATGCCTGTTATCGCCACCGTCAGAAATCTCGGAAAGATGACACAAGTCGGGCTGCTAAAACCTTTTGTCCCTGAAATACAGACAGTGCTGGAAAGATTATCCGAGGAATCAATACGGAAATCACTGATACACCCTATTCAGATTCTGATGGCGTTGATTACATACCGATCAGGGAAAGGTGTTCGTGGTAGTCTGACATGGGAACCTGTCCCACAGATTATTGACGGTTTAGACGCAGCTTTCTATATAGCGTTTGATAATGTTGAACCGAGTCATAAGAATACTTTCCTTGCCCTTGATGTTTCAGGATCCATGGCTTCTGGGAGTGTAGCAGGTTGTGAGGGACTAACACCACGAAACGCATCTGCTGCAATGGCACTGTTTACTGCACGCACTGAACCGAATTACCACATCTTCGGATTCTCTGAGAGTTTCGTCCGAGTGCCAATTACTGCAACGGATAGATTGGCGAGTGCGGTTGATGCTGTGTCTGCTTTTCCAAACGGTAAAACGGATTGCTCGCTGCCTATGCTATATGCAATAGAAAAGAAACTTGATGTTGACCTATTTGTAATCTATACCGATAACGAAACATGGTTCGGCGACATCCATCCGAAAACTGCCTTAGATATGTATCGCCAAGAAATGGGACGTCCTGCAAAATGTGCTGTTGTTGCAATGGTAGCCAATAATTTTTCTATCGCTGATCCGAAAGATGCCGGGATGTTGGATTTCATCGGATTTGATACAGCAACACCAACCCTTTTAAGCAACTTCGCAAAAGACTCTGACTGCAAGAGTGAGCAAGCCCAAGCATTTATGCTTGGGTCCAAGAACGCATAGAGTTAAAGACAAAATATATTTGATTTTAGGTAGAAATATTGTATAATTATCAGACTACATCAGCGTAGGTATTAGTAGTGCCTACGCACCTCTACTAAAGGGATGTAGCATCTTCTTGGATGTAAGATACCATGAAAAGAACACATAAGATCGCATTGAATCCGAACAATAAACAGCGTAAATGGTTTGCCCAGCAGTGTGGATATTCACGCTGGTCATATAATCAAGCGTTAGCAGATTTCAAGAATCATTATGACGCAACAGGCGAACATCTATCTGCTGCGGAGTTAGATAAAAGGTTCAATGTCTACAAAAAAGAACATGCTTGGACTGCTGATATGGATCAGGTTGTTTCCTCACAAAGTGTCTATAAACATTTAGGTGCAGCGATAACGAACTGGAGAAAGAAAATAGCAGGATTCCCAAAGTTTAAGAAGAAAGGACGAAAGGATTCATTTTCATCTAAAAATGGTTCGGCAGAAATAAAAGGCAAGCGTCTTAGACTGCCCAAGATTGGTTGGGTAAAAATGTTTGAAGACCTTCGTTTTGAAGGCAAGATTAGTAGTTGGACTATCTCAAGGACAGCACACCGATGGTTTGCATCTATCACTGTTGAGACAGAGAACACTATAGCCGTTGATAAGACTTCAACGCAC
>VXOP01000026.1 GCA_009839975.1 Candidatus Poribacteria bacterium | reverse complement strand
CTACTATTGGGAACAGAATTAGGGTGGGAAAAGACTTCACAAATCATAATACCACCTGTAGGAGAAGTAATTTCACCAATTGGACATGCACTTGCACACTCCGATGAAAATGTTCGTGAATCTGCGCTGCAAGTATTAGGTACAACCGTCAATATACCATCAGGTACTGTTCTTATAGGTGAAGAATGCACACCACTTGAGATTGAGGCATATCAAATCGGTATATATCCTGTAACAAACGCACAATATCTTAACTTTTTACTAGAGACAGGACATCAACCACCGAATGACTGGATTAAGGACACTGAATTGAATTATAAGGTTTACGGACTAAAGGGTGACCATCCTATCGTCTGGGTCAACTGCAAGGATGCAACAACTTTTGCAGAATATGTTGGTGGAAGATTGCCGACATTCCAAGAATGGCAATATGCTGCACGCGGATATGATGATAGAACATTTCCATGGGGGTACGAAATAGATAAACCCAGATGCAACACCGCAGAGCTTGGCGCAGAAGGAACTACGCCTGTTGGTACATTTGTGGACGGAAAGAGTCCTTTCGGGTGTTATGACATGATGGGTAATGTCTGGGAATGGACATCCACTCCCTACGATGATGAAGAGAATTTCAATGTCGCATGTGGTGGTGCCTGGTACTATAACCACGATTACAGCACTTGTATGAGCTACGATTTTTTTAGCAAAGACTATGCAGAGTTCGTGATAGGATTTCGTGTTGCTTCCTAAAACAACTATACGATTTAATTGACACTTTTTCACACTTTAGGTGTTAATACTATAACCGCACTTGTTGCCCACTTGTTAAAATTAAGGACGTGGATCTGAATGAAAGATACTGAAACACATAAAATACAAGAATCTGATAACGATGTATCTGACAATTCACCCCTGAAACAGAAAGAGGCAGTTATAACATCGGAACGTTTGCAGAACCAATTTGTTCAACGGGGACGTATAGATATTCATTTACACGAAGCTGCAGCCGAACATCTTAAACAGGGTGCACAAGCATTGAATGATCGAGACTATAAAAAAGCAATACAAGAATTTCTACAAGTCCTCCAACATAACAACAGTTCTGCGGAAGCGCATTTTCATCTCGGTTTAGCTTATTTTATGTTGGAGGACTATGAAAAAGCAATAGATGCCTATAAGAATGCCATCATCTGTGAACCAAGTGAACTAACGGTATATACCAATCTGGCTGAGACATACCGCCTGCTTAAACGCTATGATGATGCAATTAGAGTTTATCAAGCAGCAATACAGAATGCACCTGATAACCCTGAACTACATTCTGAACTCGGAAAAGTCTATTCTCTTAAGGGAAAACGACAAGAAGCAGTCGATGCATATAAAAGAGCAATGATACTTAAGTTGAAGGATTCCTTAGCATCAGACAACCAAGAAAGGGATACTTCAAATGACGAATAGAATACAGATAACTTAGATACTGAAAGACCAAATGGATTCGTGATTTGCCATTCTTCCATTTTTTATGACCCTCCAACAGGAGTAAATCGTGTTTGTTTCAGATGAAGACCTCATGATGGACTGCAAAAAAGGTGATATGAGCGCATTTGAACTTCTAGTAAGAAGATATCAGGATGCCATCATCAATTATATCCATTTCAGCATCAACGACTACCATCGCGCAGAGGACTTAGCACAGGAAACATTTCTACGTGTCTTCAAAAATGCAAGTCGCTATGAGGTAAAGGCGTCCTTCAAAACTTGGTTGTATACTATTGCTACAAACTTAACTCGAAACGAAATTAGAAACCGAGCAAGATGGAACACATACTTTTTAGAGGATTTAGTCGATGAAAATGAAGATGTCTATCACTCCGTATACATGATAGATGAAAGCTTACAACCAGATTTACTATTAGAGAGAAAGGAACGACAGCAGATAGTAAAAAAGGCAATCAAAATGCTACCAGAAAATCAGTGCATTGCATTAACGCTTGTCACATATCAAGAATTAAGCTACGAAGAAATTGCTGAAATACTAAACTGTTCATTGGGAGCAGTGAAATCACTTATTCACAGAGCACGGCAAAACATCAAAGACATACTCATCAAATTTGGAATGGGAGATACCATCAATGAAAAAATCTATTAGTACTGAATGTGATAACATAGCTCCTCAACTTTCTGCATATTTCGATAGACAGATGCCAGTATGGAAACGGCATCTAATGAAAAGACATCTAAACCAATGTGCCATGTGTAAATCACGATTACAATCAATTCAACAGGCAGATAAACTTTTAAAGTCTGTGGAACCTATAAAGGCTTCCGACACTTTTCTTTCTGAAGTTTTACATCAAGCTGCAAACATTAAAAAGACTAAAAAAATCAGAGAATCAAATATAAATCGTATCGGTTCACGCATTGAAAATATGCAATTATGGCTACGTGGTAAAGTCCGTGCATATAATCCCATATTTATGTTTGGTTTCATTTTCGCTGTATTTGTCATGGTTGGCGCAACACTCTACTCAGCCAGCATAAAAGATTTCAATCCTTTCCCACAATTTGTTACGAAGTCAACAGAAACAGAGCACCATAAACTCATTACTTTTGAAGTAATTCAGCAACAAGAACCGAAACGTATTTTAAAAAGCCGTTAATGGAGATAAAGTCATGAACATATTTACAAAGAAAACTGTAAAGTCAATCACAGGTAATGCACTATTACTCTCAATGATTCTTCATGTCATCCTGCTTATTGCACTGTTCTACTTTACTGTGCGCAATGAAAACCCTTATGCAGTTCAGGATAAACTTGATGCAACAATTACGACAATACCGAAGGAAATAAAGACGAAACTGCCAATCAAAACACCCCTTCGTCAACTATACAAAACCACATCTCATGAAACAGCAACAGTTAAGGAAATCAAAGTAAAGTCAATTACCCCTGAAGTTACATTTCAACCACAATTATCACCTACTGAGCCAACGATGGCTGAACAGCCACGTCTAAAAAGTACAGAAATAACACCGGATGTAAATGTAGATGTTAGCACCGCACTTCGCGAACTACGGGAAGTGGAAGAAGGTTTATCAAAAACTGAAGCTACCGGACCCACCTTAGGGGGTGCCTTCGGCACAAAGAAATCTGGAACACCGGGTATTCAAAGAAAAAACATTCCTTCTACACTTGACATCCCAACAAACATTGATGGCGATGATATAGATTCACCCACAAAAATAGGGGACCTTGGTGGAGACACGCCAAAATTACCATATATACCCTTTGAGAATGTGATGAAAAGTCTCGCAGAGGAAATCGTTGATACAAGCGAAGGTGGACCGATAGATGTCGTTTTCCTCGTTGACGCAAGCGGGAGTATGGGGGATAACATAAAAGGTGTTGCTGAACATTTAGTGGATATGATTGATGTCTATGAATCCTCAGAAATAGATTATGAACTCGGTCTAACAGAATTTGCCACACGTCAAAGAAAGAACGTAATTAAAGTTCACCAATTAACAGATAAACTGAAGGATTACAAACAAAATCTATTATCGATCGTACCACGCGGTGATGAAAGAGCATTGGATGCTATTGCCCAGACTGTTCAAGAACTTAAATTTCGCGCAACATCCAAAAAACACTTCATTATCGTTACTGATGAGCCTTTAGAAAGTCTAAAGAACAGAAAAATTGAAGATGCTATCGCGCTTTGTCGTGAGTTCGGCATATATGTGAATGTACTCGGTATACCGAACAAAGGACACCAATTGATTGCACAAGAAACGGATGGAAAATGGCATGCTATACCGCAAAATCCCAAACAGCAGAAGTTATCTTCACGACAACAGAGAACACTTACAGCTATGCAAGGGGCACGATTGCTCAGAAACGCAAAATGGCAGGATGCACATCAGATAGGCAGGCAGCTACTAAAGTATACACAAAATGCACCAGTGGATGTACTGTTATTCATTGACGGTAGTAAAAGTATGGAAGAAAAAGTACCAGACATCTTAGATCAGTTAGATATATGGATGCGCGATTGGGATAATGCACTCATAGACTATCAGATAGGCGTTGTCCGGTTTAGAAAAAGCGTAAATCTCAATAGAGTGAATGTTTTCAATCCACCACAGACGCTTCAACAGATTAGAAAAATCGTAGAACTACCGTGTCAAGAAGATGAGAGTCTACTTTTTGCTATTTCTGATGGATTGAGACGAATAAAACTCCGACTAAATGCGCAGCTGCACGTAATTCTCATTACGGATGAACCCATCAGTGAAAAAGCTTCAGCAGGTACAATTCAGCTTCTACGTGAAAAACATGCAGTGGTTAGTGTCCTCGGAACTATTGATGACTTCCAACAAAAGGTCACAATTGAAACAGGTGGTGTATGGGTACCTATTCCAAAAGGACATACGAAGAATAACACATATTGGTAAAGAAAACCAATTGGGAATAGCTGGTAGGTGCGATTTCCGAATCGCACCATAGGTATCAAGTTAGAGATGTTCCCAGGCCGGTAGGTGCGATTTCCTAATCGCACCAGGCCCCGCTTGGAAACCTTTTACAAAACGGATTAACGTAATTTCGGTACGATTAGGAAATAGACATAAAGTGAAAATCGCTGTCCTTGCATCCGGGAGTGGAACAAATCTTCAGAACCTAATTGTGCAACTCCATAATGACAAAAATTGTCATATAGAAATCGCCGTTGTAATTAGTGACCGCAAAAATGCCTATGCCTTACAGAGAGCAAAACAC
>VXOP01000041.1 GCA_009839975.1 Candidatus Poribacteria bacterium | reverse complement strand
ATTCATGTATTATAACATGAAATTGTGTAAATTGGAAATAAAGTTGATTAATGGACTGTAGGTTCAATATCCACATCCTGCAGAACCTTTGTAGCCTGTATTGCCATGTCTGCTGTTGGGTCGCGTTTTATGATACGTTTTAACTGAAGGACAGCTCTATCATCCCCATCTCTCGCAAGCTGCAATGCTTCCTCAAATCCTCTCATTGTATAACTGAAGTCTCTTGGAATTACTGTTAAGTCAAGGTCTTCCCAATAATATTTTAGTTCATCGGATTCCCAATTTTGATAGACATTCTCCCATTGTAGTGAGTTGAATATGTTAAGATGCGGTTCAAGCATGTGTTCAGCAATTGGATCATCAACGGCTTGGTACCGGTTGTCTAATGAAACACGGAGTCTATCTTCAGTCAAATTAGGTAGTGCTTTGTGGATAGTCAATGCGGGGAATATCAGCGTATCCCCTATTTCGTAGTTTGTCGTATGCCATTCACCTGATAGCTCGTCTGTGTTTACACAAAGACCTCCTGCCCCAAGCGAGAAGTGATGTTCCATGACTGCATTGATCTTATGGGAACCGGGGAGAACCGCTAATCCACCCAACTCTATTGGACAATCTCCGACGGGTGCCCAGCATGTATAGGTCTGGAAGTTTCCTTGAAAGTGTACGAAGTCTTGATGTATCGGTGTTGTATGTTCTGTATATTTCGGATACCATAGACGCGCGATTTTTTGTGGATGGGGTAGTACTTCTTTGCCAATAATCTTTTTTACCATATTGACGATTTCGTGCCAATGTCCTGACTGGTGGAATGTTTCTAACTTATATACTTCGTGGTATACATCGGTATATTCGGGATCTCCTTCGGTGCATTGTGTTGATATATCAGCGATGCCGTCCATTGGGTCAGTACCTGCAACGAGCCAACCCCCTTGTTGCATAGTTGTGAGCATTTCTCGTCGCAATTCCCAGAGTTTATCTGGATCTTGCAGTTTCTTGAAGAAGAGATAACCCGCTTCTGCCATCCTTGTGCGGAGCTCTTCAGGATCATCCATAGCATCGTTGGAGATGTGTAGTTCTTTTAGTTTTTTCATAACATGTCACCACATATTGCTTTTAATTATTACACCTAATCAGTTTTAGCTACCTATCCAGAAAATTCGGGAAAGATATATTTCTTCAGAAAAGATGTCCTTGCATAAAATGCTCTTGATGTGCTTCCATGACCACTTCCTTTTGTTCTCGGTTGAATGTATACTCCCATTTTACCCGTAAGGGCAGAGAATCCTTTAGTTTGTATAGTTTCTCTAATTTCGTCATAATCTGCTTTTATCTGATTATAGACTACTGGATCATCTAAATCAAAAGTTGTGACACTGTGTAAAATTGATCTTTTCTCTTGTTTTGTTTCCCAAATTCTTGCAGCAATTATCATTCGTCTTAATTTAATAAACAGATGACTGTTTTCAAAATCAGTCCGTTCAACATTGTAAGGATCAATCATCGTTATAGACATTGTTTCTTTAACCGTTAATTTTCCACTTACCAAGTATTTTAATGGTATTATTTTTAGCTCCCAAGATCCAAAATTAGGTGATTGTGATGAATTGATGGGTAAACCTAAATGTCTTTCAAGGACGTGTCCTGCCCAACCTTTGTTGATCTTCTTTCCCTTAAAGACCGTAACTTCATAAGCATTAGCAAGACTCCGCAGATCTTTATTGACTATTGTTGATAATTTTTCAATTGCCTCATGTCTTTCCATCTGTATTCTCATTGCCAATTGTTATTTGAATCATCCTCAAATAATCGGTTTGATAACTCATCAATACGCATTTGAGCAATTTGATTGTATGATTCATCTTTTTCAATCATTATCCATTTTCGGTTATGTTGTTCCGCGACGACTGCTGTTGTTGCAGTTCCTGAAAATGGGTCAAGAATCAGATCGTTCTCATTTGTTCCAGCGAGTAAGATTCGACTGACGACTGAAAGTGGTTTCTGCGATGGATGTTTACCGTGCTTACGTTCTGATCGTGGGGTAAGGGGTATTTCCCACATATTACGCATCTGCTTACCACTGTTCATCTCCTTCATCACCTCATAATTAAAAGTCCAATTTTTCGCCTTTTTGTTTTCGTTGTTTACTGCCCAAATGATGAACTCGGTGGATTCTGTGAACATGCGACAGGTGATATTCGGTTGAGCATTCGGTTTATACCATACAATCTGAGAGATAATCCGTCTATCAAAAAGGTTCTGAAGAATAAAACCGATTGTAAAAATACAGTGGTATGAACCAAAGATGAATAGATTTCCGTTGGTCTTTAGTACTCTAATAACTTCTCTAATCCAATCAACCGTGAACTGAAAATAGTCATCTTTAGAAAAGATGTCCCACTGTTCTTGCATTGTTACATGTGAACTAAATGCCCATCCTAAGCCCTTCGTTTTCGACATATTGAAAGGTGGATCAGTAATGCAGCAGTCAATGATTCCATCTGGTAATGTTGGTAGTATCTTTAAACAATCTCCGGAGACAATCTGATTTACGGGTAGATTTTCATTTTTTCCTGAGAGTATAGTTGGTGAATACGCTGCACCATCAATTGGGGGATCCTGTATTTCATTCTCTGGCAAAGTCTGCGATTCGGTATCGGTTTTAAGTGGATGAATTCCCGTTGATAGATACGCAATTAACTGTGCCTTTTTTAAGGTAGAATATCCTTTCAACCCACGTTTTTTGAGTTCTTTCTTTAAATCGATGATTCGCATCTTTTCTAATTTCATGTCTTTGGTTTTATTCCTTATGATACTTAGATGGTATTCGCATTTGATTCTTTTTAACTTCTATAAACATATCGTCCCTACGGGACTAAGATAATCTATGAATAACATGCGTTTCTATAAACATATCGTCCCTACGGGACTAAGGGACTAAGATCTGGTTGTTATATGTTTTCACATCATATTGCATGCAAATTATAGCAATGGTAAATAGTAAGTCAAGTCTTTTGTAAATTAAAATGAAATATCGAATAGGTTTGGATTGCCTGTTCTCAATGTTTGTGTGCTTTTTCGCCATGATTGCCAACGAAATACATTAACACGCTAAGCTGGAATTTGAATCACTTCACGACTGAGTATGCTCTGGCTAATGGCTTCTAAAACGCGCATGTTTTGATATGCATCTTCAAGACTTGAATGCGGTTGTGTGCCTGCTTGTAATGATGCTGCCCAATGTCGCATCTCTTCAAGGTAACCGGGTCTATTGATACCGTGATATGCTGTGTTGAGATTCCATTCTTCAGTGGGTGTATCAGCATATCCACCGCCGTGACCAAGCCATGTTGGCACACGGTAACGACGTAACTTCCGTGTTTCAAACACTTGAATTGCTTGATTATTTGTCCCTTTAATAAATACCATCGCTTCCAAGACAGGACCGGTGCCGAGTGTCATTGTGCCAATCCCACCACTTTCGTAACGTAGATTGACTGACATGGATACAGAACCCGTTGGTGGGTCAACTTCTCCTGTCGCATAGACTTCACTGACCTGCCCCATAAAGAATCGCATACAATCTGTTGGATGAATAACTTGATCCAGCATGAAGTGCCATGCAAAAGGTGATCCTGCTTGATTGACGCGTGGTCCCGGTGCAAGGTAACGTGTATGATATTGGCATGCTTTACCGAATTCGTCTTCGTCAATAAGACGTTTTGCGATCTGATGTGCAGGGGCATGTCGCCACATTGTTCCGACCATACCTGTCTTCCCAGCTTCAGCAGACGCATCGACTAACATTTTTGCACCTTCTGAAGTGGTTGCTGGTGGTTTCTCGGTATAGATATGGTAACCATGCTTTAAGCACTCAATGCCGATGTCACGATGCAGTTTATCTTCCGGTCTACCGACAACGGCGACGGCATTGAGGTCTTCATTCTTGAACATCTCATTATAGTCGGTGTAATGACGTAGTGCCCCGAATTTTCGAGCGTTTGCCTTTGCTTTTTCTTCTACAAGATCGCATGTAGCGATAAATTCAAACTCAGGGATATGGGGTATACACTGTTGTAAAATTGATGACATTGAACCACATCCGATAAAAGCGACTCTAATTTTATCCATTAATAATACCTCCAAATATATAGTACGGTTTTTCCACAGTTTTAGAAAAACGGATTATGTGCTACTTCCCAATAGAAACTGTCAGGGTCTTTGAAGTAGCCGGAATAACCACCCCAGAATACCTTCTGACCGGGTTTTACAAGTTCTGCTCCCGCTGCTACTGCTTCTGCTAAGGTTTTGTCTACTTCTTCAGGAGAAGCGACGTTGTGTGCCAGTGTAAATCCTTGAAACCCACTTCCTTCAGGAGAAATCGTTATATCCTCAGCCAGTTTATCACGGGGATAAAGGCCGAATAGTATTCCTTCTAACTTGAAGAAGGCGATGTCCTCAGAATCATTCATTCGTGGAAATCCTAATCCGTCCTCATAAAACGCGATGGAACGTTGTAGGTTTTCCACACCGAGGGTAACAATCGTGATGTGCGGTTTCATTTATCTCCTTTGTTCTGATGTTGCATTGGTTCGGTTGATTTAAACGTAAGTCTCTTATGTTTCAATCAGTGTAGAAAAGTTGAATCTAGCACAAAAAGTTTCCATCAATTACCGGATTGTTGCCAATTTCTGAAACAACGTTGAAGTGAATTTAGAAATCTTCGGATAGATTTATCGTTATTCTTCATTCTTTGCAGATTCATCTCGTTGACAAGATCATTAA
>VXOP01000329.1 GCA_009839975.1 Candidatus Poribacteria bacterium | reverse complement strand
CGATACATGTTTGTCCGCTCAATAGTAAAAGAAAAATAAATGACAAAATACGCATATTATGAATTTTAGCTAGTCTTTAGATTAATGTTGACGATGCCATGTGCAAAATCTGCGTTAGGCATCGTCAATGTTAAATTACGTAACTTAGTTGCTAAGAGTGCTTATCTTCTTCTTTTAATCCGTTCTGAAGAACGACTCCGACTGTTATCATCATCGTCGTCATCATCGCTACTTGAACTGGAACTTGAACTGCTTGATGAACTTGATCTGCTGGTTGTTGCTGAACGAGTCCGTGAACTTCTGGATGATGAAACCCGTGATGAATTTGTTGATGTCGGCCGTGTTTTCGTCGGCGTAGTCGTTACTGCTGGGGTGCTTCGTTGTGTCCGACTACTACTGCTATTGCTGGTACGTAGACGTGAATTTGAAGACGAAGAAGAACCTGAACGACTGGAAGAAGAGGTAATGGATCTTCTAAAGATTCTTGAAGATCTTTCTGTAACTGCTGACGAACTATTTCTACCTGTATTCACCCTTGACCGTGTATTCTGTAGAATTCTACGGTTGTTGTCTATGTTCAGGTTTGAGTAACGCGAGCGACTACTATATGTTCTTGATGCATCATTTGTACGGAGCGATGAACTTGTAACTGCGCGTTGTTTCTGTGAAATTAACGCAGACCGAGTAAGTCTTTCTGTAGCTGGTGGTGCTTGTCTGCGATGATTATCTATAACCACGCGAACATTGTTGTTAATTTGTGTCCGTTCAACGGTTCGAGTTGGTACGGCTAATCTACTCCGTGAATACTGTTTTCGCGCATTTTCGTGTTGTGCCCTCCACCTATTCAACTGTGTCCGTTTAGAATAGACAACGTTCCCTCTGCCATATCCGTATCCGTACCCACCGCCGTGATAGGGGGTGTAGTAGTACGAATAACGTGCTGGGTGATAGGTACGGTAGCGGCCCAGGTACCCTCCATAATATGTTCGGATGGAAAGATAACGATGGTCATAGACAGGGTAACTCCAGCATAGATATGAATCGTATCCTGATGAATAGAATACGGGTCCATCGTAGAAATAGAGATATGTATATCGGTTCCAAGGACGCCACCTATATGAAGGTGTATACTGCTGCACTACGCGTAGTTTTGGTGCACGCCGGTAGGTTGATACTTCAATATATTCAACATCCAGCTGTTCGCCTCCTTCAGCAACGACATGAAGTTCCATCCATCCATCTTGTACACGTCCGGCAACCGGAATTCTTATCGTTTCGGACCGGTTTTTTGCACGTAGTACAAAAGTGTCGCCATATCGTGTTTCAGAAGCACTTTGGTCATGGTATCCCCGTCTTGTCATTTCTCGCTTGATATTCCGTATCCATATCCGTCCTGCGATGGGTTCGTATTGGTCGTTAATTTCAAAAGTGTTTGGTTCACCTTTATAGCGAACTACAATTTCTATTGTCTGTGCAGAACGTGGAATTTCGAACAGATATACACCGCTTGCTATAGCAAACTGAAATTTATCTGTATCCTGAAAGTTGTTTGCCCAGGCGGTAAGTCGCATACCATCCTCAAAGAGAGGACTTGCCGTGATCGTTGCGTTTCCACGTTCAATCCATTCATCAACATCATTTGCGATTCTATGTTCACGACTCAGACGGTCTGCATAATTACCGTAATCAGCATCACTTACTGACGCTAACGAACCGATAAGCATGCAGCTGAGGAGTCCTGTGATTGTTAGGGTAAAAATTCGTTTTAGCATGAGAACCCTCCAAAGTAACGTGTCAAACATGTAAAACTTATGTTTGATGTGATTTAATAAAAAGTAAGTTCATTCTTCTGTTCTGCTTGTTTCCTCATATAAATCTGTGAATTATAGTTTATGTCTCTCTATGCGTTATTATGATGTAAATTGATAAGAACCTTATGTTTAATTCAATTATACAATTAAATTATCGTAATTGTCAAGCATCGCGAAGGACATCAATCTATTGCTCTGGTGTCAACCTAATCCCCAGCTTTTTTGCATGTTCGCGGGCAAGAGGTGTAATGACATTAGGTTTAGCGTATACTAACTCTTTAACATTTGATGGTAGATTGGTTATAACGGCTACACTTATGACAGGTGTATTGATACTGATGCGATTCGTGGCATCTACTTCACCAATTGTTTCCGCAATCTGCTCAACTGTTACCCATTTAACGCCAAATTCAGATAAAGTGTTGACATGTTCCTGTTCAATTTCGTCAAGTATTAACGATTTTTTATTTAGCAACTCCCTTCTGTTCAAAAAATCCGCTGCTGCGATGACCTGTTTTCCGCAAGATAGTGCATGAAAGATTAAGTATGTAACTGGCGTATCAACCAACTTCAGTGCTAACTTTCCCGCCATCGGATAAGAAAGTGCTGGTAACACAATCTGAGTATATTCATCAACAATAGATGGAATGTTAGTCAGTTCATTTTCCTGAAGGATATTCTCTTCACCCAGCACTTCATCAATCAGAGCGAGATCAACTACTTTAGTTGCGAGTTCAGACAGAATTATTTTAATATTCCATCCGTTTTGTGTGCAGGTTTGTAATTGTTGAAGCGGCTGTTCTAAAGGACGGTGCGTCGCGCCAATGATGGCAAGCAGTTTCTTGTTGGCATGTGTGCTGTTGTGTAAATTTTCTTGTAGCACTCGTTCAACAATTTTCTCAATGTGCTCAATCTGTTCTGGTGTCATGTGTTGTCGCGTAGCAGTTCAACAGCTTCGCCACCTTTCAAGCCTGCGGCATTAGAATCGTCAGTATCAAGATGCATCTGGAGTGCATAATCTTCATGTATTTTCGGACGAATGTTCTCAAAGGTTAAAGCGCGTTCACCTGGAATGCGTACCTTTAATAGGTCTGTTTCGCTAATACCAAAGGATTCAGCGTGTTCTGGTGTCATGTGGATATGTCGTGCAGCACAGATTGCTCCCTCGTTTAAATAGACACTGCCTTCGGGACCTACGAGGGTTATCGCTTCGGCCCCTTTGAGGTCACCGGAGTCCCGGATTGGGGGGTTTAGACCGAGACGAATTGCTTCGGTCTGTGCCACCTCAACTTGCGAATAATCGCGTACGGGTCCGAGTATGCGTACGTGTTCAATTGCCCGCATCCGTTTTCCAACAACAGTAACCGTTTCATTTGCTGCGAATGCGCCTGGTTGGTATAGTGGTGCATAGACGGTAAGTTGATGTCCAGCACCGTAAAGTATTTCCAGGTCTTCTTGGGTTACGTGTGCATGCCGCGCTGAAACACCGACAGGTATTTTCTGTTGCGCGGTAACAACATCACATGCGCGTTCCCCTGGTGCACAACTGCGTAATGCACATCCACTGCAAGGTTGATCATTGGATAATCGGCTTACCACACGACGGGTAATTAACTTTACTAAGTCTTTGTCGTGCATATTAGTATGTTTCTATTCCAATACGAACGTCTTCAAAAGATGTTCATGAAAGTATGTTTTATTTTTTTAGGATAGTTTCAACTTCAGGGTGTGGTCGTGGAATTACATGCACTGAAACAACTTCTCCTACTCGTGCGGCTGCTTCTGCGCCGACATCTGTAGCGGCTTTCACTGCCCCAACATCTCCTCGTACCATGACAGTGACGTATCCGCCTCCCACTTCTTGACGACCTACCAGTCTCACATTGGCAGCCTTTACCATTGCATCTGCTGCCTCAATACTACCTATCAGTCCTCTTGTTTCAACTAATCCTAATGCATCTTCAGTCATATTGTTTCTTATATCCTCCTGTTGAATGTATAATTATAATATATCAGAAACACTTAATTTATTCAAGAAAAATTGTGTGTACAAGCTGTAAACTTTTTTCAGATCAGTTTCCGCTGCTTGAACGTAATCCTGTTTTTTGTAAGCAACTGCACGCCACAGATAGATATTGAGCAGTCCATCAGCATTTTTTTGCCATTTGTCAATTGCCTCGGTTAATAGGTCAATAGCCTTAGCATAGTCTACGTTCCTGGATTTCTGTTGTCCGAGATGGTTGTAAACGTCTCCACGACTGAGATGGGCTATGGCAAATTGTGGTGCTAATTCAATTGCCTTATCAAAGTCAGACAGCGCGAGTTTTAAGGTTTCCTCTGCTTCATGTAAACGGAGAAACTTTTGATAATATGCGTTACCACGATTGTAGTATGCAATAGCACTTGGTCGTCGTTTAATGATGTAGTTATAGTCTGCAAGTGCTTCATCCAATTGACCTGTTTCAAGAAAAATCTGTGCCCGTTTTGACATAACAAGCGCATTCTTTCGTTTTTTGATGGAAGCCGTGTAATCGGTGATTGCTTGAGGAATATCACCTAATGCATGATAAACATCTCCCCTGCTGGCATGTGCGTCCGCGATATATCTTTTGAATGAAAGTGTTTTTGTGTAATCGTCAATTGCTTCTTTATAACGTGTAAGATGGTAATTGACACGGCCACGTTGAATGTAAGCCTGAGCATATCTGGGTTCAATTTCAATAGCATGTGTCAATTCAGTAATCGCTTGGTAATACTCCCCTTTCCTAATGAACCGTGCGGCATCATTTAGATGTTTCACTGCTTCAGTGTCAACGTTCTTTAGTCTATCCCATGATACGAATCGTGAAGCGAATAGGAATGTGAGAATGAGGACAGGGGTCATTATGTAAATGAGTGTACGCATACTATTCCGGATAGAGACGATGAATGTTTACACCTAATTCAAATTCATCAACAGATGTATAAGTTTTTGCCAAGTCAATTTCTATATAAGTTTGTCCGTCCCTATTAAGTCCACCGTATCCTGTAGAAAAGATGAGTTGTATTCCACCAAGTCGTGCGACACCGTCTCTGATATTCTCTTTTGGGAAGTAACTAATAGGTGTATGTCCTACGACGAGAAATTTTGCATTCAACATTTTCAGGAAATCTACGGTATGTTTCTGTGTATAGCCACCACTGTATGCGACATCAGGACGGTCCCATAATATCTCGTCAAGTAATTTGATATCAGGTTTAATAAGTTCGCTGAGGGTAATTTTGCTTCTGGCGGGTCCAGCGTGAACAGCAGTAAAACCATTTTTAGCAACAACAATCGTAGGAATATTCATTAGGAAATCGTAGTGGACATCGGACATGCGTTCAATGAAATTGAACTGTTGATAGGTAAGACCGAGAGGACTGTTGTATAGAGCATCAATAAACTCTTTGCGATTATGTTCGGTCATCCCTCTTTTCTTTAACATCTCATAGAGGTCTGCCGCAGCGTATTCATGGTTACCTCTTAGATAGATAAGCCTTTTCCCGTTTTCACCAAGCTGCTGTTGAATCTCAATGACACGGTTGATTATCTGTATATCACCGTAAGGAGGTTGGGGAATTTCACCAGGTTTATAGTCAATCGCATCTCCGAGCATTAGACCGTAGACATCCTCTCCAGCTTTAATTCTTTCAATCAGTTGTGTCTGTTGTAGCCATTGATTGAAATCGTCCCAATGTGCATGTAAATCTGAGACAATATAAATGGTTCCGTGGTCAGGTAGCACGATAAGATGTCCATCACGGGTGAACTGATTTGGATATTGAGAGATGTGTTTTTGTTGTGCGATCGCTGCGAAACTGATACAGATAAGAATAAGAAGGACGAGGGTGGTAATTAATGTACTATTCATAAATTTTTACTCTTTAAAGAATGGGTCTATACGGTTTTCTTGTTGAATAAGACGGTCAAGTTGTTTTCGTCTACGAATTCTGGTAATAAGATAACAGATGAGGAACAATCCACTGATTCCACCCCAGAACACATAGGAACTGGAAAGGAAGGATGCCCAATGATAACGTTGCGGTAGCGATTCACGCCAGAGTTGGTCAAAGATTTCAAGGTTGTAACCTACAACCGCTACGAAAGCTTTGTTTAGGGTTGCACCATTATGTAGATGATCAATGACTGCCCAGAGTGTTTCAATACTGTTGACTTCAACGAACCATCGGATGGCATCTTGACTTTGTGCGTAAGCTAAATCTGCCCCTTTCTGTGAAACAGGGAATTTCTCTGTTAATTCTTGCAGTGGGACGATGGATTTTGAGAAAACACTGCTCAATAGTGTTTTGTGACGTCCTGGTACCCATTCCTTTGAGAAGTAGATAGCGATTCCCTCAACGAACCATAGTGGCATACCTTTAACCGCTTTCCGTGTATACTGTCCAAACAAGACATGTGCTATCTCGTGTCGAAGCACCTGTGCTAATTGGAGTTTTGCTGCCATTATCTGCGATGGATTTTGTATAATGATACGTCGACTTAGGGGAAATGCACACCCGACTGCCCAATCTTGGATTGGTGCATGAACGTAAGCCTGAAAATCTTCTTGTGTCTCACATATCCAGATTGTTATCGTTCCGTCTGATATGTGGCGTGAAATCCGAGACAGCTCGGTATAGAAATCTTCAGCTATTTGAAGTATCGGTTTTGGATCTACCATTTTTTCTCGGTAAAAAACGCGGAAATGTGTGCTTTCTGACGACTTCCAATTCGCAGTCACTGAAAAAAGGGGCAGAAACATGAAGACAAATACAAGGCTCTTCATATCCTTCTCATTCAAAGCCTTTCAATGGAATCAGTTGTTTTAAGTCTAATTGATTGATGTAGCATTGAGACAAGTTCTTCGACCTGTTCATTGGCGAAGTTAGTTCTGATTTCCTCAATGTTTTGGAGTACAATGTCTAAACTCCCTGCTTGTGCCCAATAACTTTCGCGCAGGATTTCCGCGAATTCTGCCACGGATGCAGCAAGTTGAAACTGTAACGATGCTTCCTCAAAAGTACGCTTCAATTCAGTTGATGAAATGTCCCGACTTATTTCGGATACGTTGTAGGTATCTGGGTCTTCATAGCGGATAGAGACTTTTGCCAGATGTCCAGAGGCACCTTCATGTAGTTTTATTTCATAGAGTGCTGTAACGCTGTGTCCAGAACCAATTTCTCCTGCGTCTACATCGTCATTGCGGAAATCTTCATCTGCCAAGGAACGGTTTTCATAGCCGAGTAAACGGTACCGACTTACATTCTGAGGATTGAATTCGACCTGAACTTTTGCATCTTTAGCAATGATCTGTAGTGTGCCTGTCAGATTCTCAACAAAGACACGTTTTGCTTCGTTAAGATTATCTACATAAGCGTAGCTGCCATTACCGTTATTTGCAAGTTGTTCCATGAGAATATCATTAAAATTGCCCATACCGAATCCGACGGTTGTTAATGTTATACCTTCCTCAACATAAGCGCGAATATTCTTGAGAATAGCATCAGCACCAGTTTCTCCGACGTTTGCAACGCCATCCGAGCATAGAATGATTCGGTTTATTCTCCCGACTTCTGCATTTCGTAGTGCTAGTCTGTATCCGACTTTAAGTCCTTCTTCGGCATTCGTTGCGCCTTCTGGTTCAAGTGCGTTAATAGCATCTAATATTTCCGCGCGTGCCGCAATCCCAGTATGGGGTAATACAATCCTTGCATTCGTTCCATAAACAACAATAGCGACCTTATCGCCTTGGCGAAGTTGTTCAACTAAGAGTGTCAAGGAACGTTTCACCAATCCTAACCGATTTTCCATTGCCATTGACCCAGAAACATCAATGACGAATGTTAACGTCGCGTCCTTTCGGTTTTCGTCTGATACAACGCGTCCTTGAATGCCGATTCGCACCAATTGGTACCGTTCATTTTCTCCATAGGGGGTAGCGGCACTCTCAATATTGACAGAAAAGGCATCATCTGATGGTGGCGTGTATCTATAATCAAACGAATTCACAAACTCTTCTACCCTTACAGCTTCACGGGGTGGCAGATGTCCATCTCTAAGGTATCGTCTTGTAACTGAATACGATGCAGTGTCAACATCCATACCGAATGTTGAAAGGTTGTCATCCTCTGTATCAATAAACGGGTTTGTACCGTATTCCTGAAAGAACACATCGTCATACGCGGCACCATTTGGCGGATTCAATCCTGATGGAAGAATACCGCTATCGAAAGCAGATGTGGTGGAAACTGACTCTTCTGCTTCAATACTATCTTCACTGCCACCCAAACCACAACCTAAGCAGATGATAGTTATTAATCCACATATCATTAATATTGGATAAGCATTGACCTTACAAAATTGCGTTTTCATCAGACTTGCCTCCTTTCCTGTCTTGTGTTATCTACGGGTCTACGACGACACCCATAAATAGCACTGTTTGTGTTTCATTATCACGTATTGCGAAGAAGAACGGTTTGTTAACAATAAACATCCTCGGTAGTGACTTAACACCGATCGTTACACTTGTCGCTGCTGCTGCTTCAGACCCCTCTTCGTTGACTTCAATAAATGTTTTATGTGCTACCTTGTCTATATATAGATTAGCACTCGGTTTTTCTAATGTTGCCATTCGGCTGAAGTCTGCGCGATCTTCATCAAATGCGACACCCATTCCGAGTGATGTTAACGCATCATTGAGTTCTTTCGTACCATATTCTATTTTGAATTTTGGAATTCGTATTGAAATATCCTGTTCTCGGAACTGTGTCATCCAATTCTCCCAGTCCGCAGCGTTTAGAACACCTACAAAGTCGTTAAGGTTAGACTTTTGTGAAGGTAGGAAGATATACATACGCATCCGTCCCTCGCCATAGGGGAGGTTAATTGCTGCTACATTGTCTCCGTAATAGATAGGAAACATGCCTTGTCTATTCATCATCGGAACCTGTTTTGTACTGCCATCGGTGAGATAGAAGTCTCCATCTTGCGTTTTTGCGGGATCAAATTCAGTTTGCCACACGCCTTTGAAATAGATGGCATTTATCAGAAACAACACAGCATTTGATTCAATTTCTTCAAGAATCTTTGGGATTTTACCGTTTGTGTTAGTATTGACCCACTGATTGATCGTATTGAGTGTATTTGGGTCTAAAAAATCAAGTGTTGAGACTTCAGCCTCAAAATAATTTTCATTTCGTTGTAGGAAGTCCTGTTTGAATTGAAAATCCTGATTTGCCCAAAGTGAGTTGGCAATTGTAAGTGTTACTTTCGGATCGGATGTTTGTAGTTGCTGTAGCAGTTGACTAAAACTGTTATTAATTGCATCGTTACCGACATTCTGTAGTTGTAAGGTATCGGTTATTGCCTGTTCTGTTTCCCCAGATGCGCCGTTCAACGTCATCGTTAAAGCAGTAGAAACGCTAAACGGGGATATAAAGACATTCTGATTCGGTTCGGCTTTCCATATCTCTTGAAATAGGTCAAATCCAAATCTGGTATTAGCCATAGATACATTTAAATCAATCGGAACGACAGCAGGTTTGTCTATATTCTCTGTGAGTGTGTCCACCGCATTATCAAAACACCCGATGAGCAGAAAGATACTAAAAAACATAATGTATAGGTTGGTTTTTCCAGATGTTCTCTTACTATTCATTGGTTTCTCCATCTCAGCGGCAGTTCTAACAGGAAACTATTCTTCAGTGGGATCAACAACAGTTCCCATAAATAACACTGTTTTTGTTTCATTGTCATGAATTGCAAAGAAGAACGGACGGTCGACGATAAATGATGGTGGAGCCGATGTGACACCTATGCCAACATTCGTCACGGCGGCAGCTTCAGTGCCTTCTTCATTGACTTCTACATACGTCTTGTGATCAACTCTTGAGATAAACAGATTCCCTGTAGTTGCTGCGCCATCCGGCAGCATCCGACTGAAGTTAGCTGCATTTTCATCAAACGCTATACCCATACCGAGTGCCTTGAGAACACTGTTCAGATTAGTTTTATATTCAAATTTATATTTTGGAATTTGTAGCCAAACCTTCTGTTCACGGAACTGTGATATCCAGTTCTGCCAATTTTCTGCATTCAGATTCTCAAGAAATTGGTCAAGACTGGAGTTTTGGGATGGTAAGAAGATATACATACTTACCCTTCCTTCTCCGTAAGGCAGGCTAATTGCAGTAAAATCCGATGCGTAATAAAACGGATACGTATCCTCACGGGTCATCATGGGGACCTGCTTTTGACTACCGTCAGCCAGATGGAATGTATTATCACGCGTATTTGCAGGGTCAAATTCTGTTTGCCATGCTCCTTTGAAATAGATGGCATTGATAAGAAACAGTATTTCATCCTCGGCAATTTGCTCAAGGATTTTTTCTATCTTTCCGTTTGTATTTGTATCGACCCATTGATTAATTGTGTCAACAGAATTTGGATCTGCAAAATCAAGCGTCGAAACTTCTGCGCCAAAATAGTCGGTATTTCGCTGTAGAAAATCTTGATTGAATGTGAAATATTGATCCGCCCAGAGTAAGTTTGCGATTTCCAATGTCACTTTAGGATCAGAAGTTTTTAGTGCTTGAAGTAAGAGTGCGTAGCTTGTATTGATGGTTTCAGAATCGTTGCCTTGTAGTTGGAGCGTGTCTATCATAGCTTGTTCAGTCGTCTCTGATGCACCGTTTAAAGTCATCGCTAATGCAAGCGAAACACTAAATGGAGAGATAAATATGTTTATATCTTCTTCAGTATTTAGGATTTCATTGAATAAGTTAAAACCGAATTTTGTGTTTGCGTCAACGACACCAGGTTCAATAGTACCTGTCAAGGCAGGTTTAGCGTCTTGTATATTAGTATCGCGTTCACAACCTGTAGTGCTCACCAACAATATGGCACACATGATAAGTGGGATGTATAATGAATAGATTGCCTTAAAATTCATATCCAGAAAGTCTCCTACATTTGGTGAAATTTGAAAATAATCACAAACTTCGTATCCCGGTAGGTGCGATATCCTTATCGCACCGTTGTTGACTGTGTAAATAATTCCATATTCTACTATTATTTGTATAGATGTGCGACAGCGTCACCATAGCCGTTGTATATTAACGTAGGGTGTCTTTCCATGGTACCAATCATCCATTCGGTGGCTTGTGACCAACGCGGATGCGGGACATTCGGATTGACGTTGGCTTCAAACCCGTATTCTCTTGGTAGTATAACGTTCCAGAAATTTCGTGGTTTTTTCTTAGTGAGTTCGATGCTGACTATGGATTTAATACTCTTGAAACCGTATTTCCAGGGAACGATTAGACGGATAGGTGCACCGTGCTGTGGTGGTAGAATGTGTCCATAGATGCCAACGACCAACAGTGTAAGGTCATTCATTGCTTCTGCAAGTGTTAATCCCTCAAGATAGGGCCACGGTAGATTCGGATCATTCTGTTGAAGTGCTACCTTGGGATCAAAAAACGTTGTCATCTGCACATATTTCGCGTCAGATGTGGGTTGAACTTTTTCGAGCAGTGCTTTCATTGGAAAGCCGACCCACGGCACCACCATTGCCCAGGTTTCAACACAGCGAAAACGGTAGATCCGTTCTTCAAGTGGCATCATTTTTATCAAGTCATCCACGTCCAAAGTCATCGGTTTTTCAACGAGTCCGGATATTTCAATTTCCCATGGACGTGTTTTGAACCTTTCAACCCGTCTCCACACAGTGCTTTTAGAGCTTGTGAATTCATAAAAATTGTTATATGTAGCGGCTACGATTTCTTCAGTCTGTTGTCGTTTAACGGTGAAATCAGTGTTTTTCTTATGTTCGAGTTTTTGTGTCTGATAAGGTTCAAGTTGTTTTGCGACCCTATCGTCTTGTGCACAAGCACTTGTGCCAAATAGGGATAATGTTCCAGCACCTACTAAGCCGAGGTCTTTGATGAATTTTCTGCGGTTAATGTAGTCTGATTCAGGAGTAGCTCTGTTTTCTGGTATTTCCCATCCCTTGGGGATTTTTATGTTTGCCATTTTGAATCTCCTATATCTTTTGCTTCTTTGTGTAATTTTATCATCATTTTCTTTTCTTTAATACACATTATACCGATTTCGTTTCTGTTAAGCAATGTTATTTATGGTAGGCAGTGTTTCAAGTTATAGTTCCTTGTATTGTGCAACGCATCCGGTCATCCCCGCGCTAAAGTATCATTTCAGCATTTGGCGTTATCAATCCGTAGCACATTCATCCTTGATTGTGCAACGAAACACGCCAACCCCCGCGCTAAAGTATCTGCTTAGAATTGGGTCTTATCAATGTTGTGCAGAGAGACGCAATGAAGGATGGTTGTTGTCCAAAGAAGCACAATCAAGGATGAATGTGCTACGGCTATACGACGATGTTTGTTGTACGAGAGGGTAATGATGAAGCAGTGTTTTAGAAAGAAGCACAATCAAGGATGAATGTGCTACATCTATAATTAGAGTATGACAGGCAGGGGAGACGGGGGTAATACCCCCGTCTTGACGAAATGATTAAAGATCCGCTTCCTTCAGGTAAGGTTGCAGATGTTTGCGGAGGTTGCGATGTGCGTGGAATAGGTGCGCTTTGACTGTGCCATCCGATCTGCCGACTACTGTTGCAATGTCTTTCAGGGATAATCCGTCCCAGTGACGGAGGATAAAGATTTGTCGTTGCTTAGGTGGCAGTTGACGGATAGCCTTGCGTATCTGTGATCTGAGTTCCTTGTTTTCAGCAGCTTTTGCGGGGGAAACTGATCGTAAGTCAGGGAAGTTCGCCATCGGCAATTCATCAGAATCTTCAGATTCATATACCATGACTTCCGACCGAGATTTTTTACGCAAAAAATCTATACAGAGGTTGACTGTAATGCGGTAAAGCCAACTATAAAACTGGCATTGGCTCTTGAAATTACTTAATCCTTGATACGCTCTGATGAAAGCATCTTGTGTAATATCAAGTGCATCTTCATGGTTTGGAACGAAACGTTGAACCAATCGATAGGTGCGTTTCTGATATCGGGTAAAAAGTGTATCAAATACAGCAGTATTGCCGTTCTGGAATTGCTCTATCAGTTCGGCATCATCGTTATCGGATAGTGGAATATTCTCTTGGCTTTGGGACTGCATGTTCTCCTCTCAAGTGTGATTGACCAAGACTGAGACTCAGTTGGTCTTTGATAGAATAGAAGTCACCGATTTTTTTCTTTATGAACCCTGCGAAACCATTTTTTATATCTATGGCTATCTTGAAGCATCTGTTGGAGAAGGACAAATTCTTCATCCTCTTCGGTGCAAGGAGCATCATCAATTAATGCTAATAACTCCTCATAGACGACTTTATCTTCATCAACGAGTGATGACAGCAGTTTGTCAAAATGTTCTCCATGACCGAGTAGAGAAAACAACTGGTTCGTATGTCGTATCTCTTCGGATGCAGCTTGGTTAAGGTATGCCGCGAGTTCGTGCTCATTCCGTTTTTCTGCAATTTGTGCAAGTATTAACCGAATTCCGACAAGTTTCAGTTTTGTCTGTGCAAGTTCATCAATATCGGTTTCAAACTTTTCCCGTAAATGATCCGCGTCACGTGGGTGTAACTGTGAATAACTTGGCCACACGGGTTTTGCCATCACCTGTTGCAGCTTTTTGAGACTGTCAATCAGGTTCTGCTGTTCTTCAGCGGAAAGTTGACCGACGGTCTGTTCCCAAAAGTCCACAACATGTTCCACCCGTTCACGGAAAAGTTCCTTTGATTGCGGTGTCAGTTGAATGCGAGCACGTCTACGATCTTCTTCACATTTACGACGTATTACCCACCCATGACGTTCAAGACGATCAACCAATCCTGAAACTGTGTTGTGTGCCAGTCCCAGATGTTCACCTAATTCGCTGACATACATCCCAGCGTCTCTACCATACCAATGGAGATGTTGTAAAGCGTTGAACTGAACGATTGTTAGCCGGTTAGGGACAACATCCTGAATAAATCTGGATTTGACTGCTGCTTGCGCATGACGCATCACACGCATGACAACATCTATTTCTTGATTGAATCCTTGATTATATCCACGGTTTTTTGACATCTTTTTAAAATACGTCCTATATCAGATATATAATCCGTCGTATACGACATAAATTATATATTAAATTATAGCCATTGTCAAATAAAAATAACTTATATTTGAAATTTCAGGCATTTTGGGTCAGTTAATTGCTACCAACCAAGCGTTGTGCCTTCATTTTTCGTTTCCGTTTAGACTTTGACTTAGATCGTTTAAGTGGAGACTCATGCTCAACAGTCTTTTTTTGAAGAATCTCTTTCTCTTCAGCAGCCTGTTTCTGTTGTGTTGCTTCAAAGTCAGTATAAGTACCTGTAAATAGGAACGTGTTTGTTCCATCTTTGGTTACATCAAAAATCAGGAGTTTTGTTGCGAGACGGTTTAAAAGGAAACGGTCATGAGAGATAATGAACAACGTAGCAGGATATTCGGCGAGTGCATTTTCAAGTGCCTCGCGTGCTGGGATATCTAAATGGTTTGTCGGTTCATCAAGTAAAAGGACATTTGCCTTTTCTAAGAGCAACTTCGCCAGTTGCACGCGACTCTGTTCGCCACCACTTAGGTTGCCAATCTGTTTGAACACATCATCACCTGAAAAGAGGAACTTCGCCAGATAACTTCGGATTTCAAATTGCGTTTTATCTGGACATAGCTCCCATACCTCATCCAGCACATCGTTTGCTAAGTTGAGTCCCTCTAATTCTTGTGTATAATACCCAAGTTTAAGATTAGGTCCCACCCAAAGTTCTCCGGCTGTAGGTTTCTCCTCTCCCAGCATCATGCGAAAAAACGTAGTCTTACCAGTACCGTTCGGTCCTATAATTCCTACCACATCCCCCCGATAAACATCAAAAGTTAGGTCTGTAAATAGTACTTTATCATCAAATTGCTTACTAACGTTTTTGCATCGCAGGATGTCATCTCCACCACGTTTTGACGGTGAGATATTGAGTTTCAACGTTGGAGATTCAGATTTCGGTTTTTCAACTAACGCCACACGTTCCAGTCTTTTTCGTCTTCCTTGTGCTTCACGTGTGCGTTGTCCCGCGATGTTACGATCGATGAACTCTTTCTCCTTTTCAAGAAATGCTTGCTGCATTTTATAGGCACGACTATCAACGAGTTTCTCAATATTTTTGATTTCCAAGAATTTGGAATAATTGCCTCGGTAGACATTTATTTTCTGTTCAGTAAGTTCCCATACCTTTCGAACAACCTTATCTAAAAAATATCTATCGTGAGAAACAACCAGAACACCTCCCTTGTATTCGGTGTTGAGATAGTTTTCTAACCATTGAATTCCGTTTATGTCAAGATGATTTGTGGGTTCGTCAAACAGCAATAGGTCGGGTTCTTCAAGGAGGAGTTTCGCCAATGTTGCTCTACTTTTTTGTCCACCACTGAGGACACTGACCGGTAGGTTGAAGTCCTGTTGCGTAAAACCCAATCCTCCTAAAACGCGATTGATCTTATGTTCATAATCGTATCCACCGAGTCGCTCATGTTGTTCCTGAA
Source organism: Candidatus Poribacteria bacterium (assembly GCA_009839975.1). Taxonomy (GTDB): domain Bacteria; phylum Poribacteria; class WGA-4E; order WGA-4E; family WGA-3G; genus MSPOR6. The sequence goes on along the minus strand of VXOP01000329.1, from coordinate 22,067 downwards.
TACGTGCGTACTGTTGGAGTAATTCGGATGATTCCCCAGTTTCCATCTTCTCAGCCAGCAGTAGCATCTTGTCTTCAAGTGTCAATCGTTCTTGAAAAACTTTGAGCATCTCCTGTCGCAGTGTACAATCCCGTTCTAAATCAGGTTCTTGACTTAGGTATCCAATTCGTCTACCCTTAGCTAAAACGACATCCCCCTTGTAATCGGTAATGATGCCGCACATGATCTTTATTAAAGTCGTCTTTCCGCAACCGTTCCGTCCAATTAGTCCTATCCGGTCTCCAGGCGCGATGGCAATAGATATATCGTTTAGGATTATATCTGGATCGTATAGTTTTGTGACATTGCTTATCGTTATTAATGACATATTTTTTGTGTAATGAAGTTATACTCTTAACTGTTATATTCGTATTGTTTGCCAATTCGCACTACGGGTAATCATCTCAAGGTATGTTTCTGCTCGCTGTGCATCGGGATGGCGTATATTGAATTGTCTAAAACGCCAGACTGCGATTGACAATGCTGCATAGTAGACAAAACCGTCTAAACACTCCCATTCGTTTTCTGTTAAAGGACGTAACGCGTCATAAGCATTTAAAAAATCGTGTAACGCGTCAATATTCAGATCATTTTTTTCTGTATAACAGCAGCCAATAATTGTCATTGCTATATCAGTTAGCAAGGTATCATAACAGCCTTCCTCAAAGTCGAGAATTGCCACCATCTTCTCATCGTCAAAGAGGGTATTATCTAAAAACAGATCTCCGTGCAGTAGTCCTGTTGGCAAGGGTTTTTCTATTTCAGGTATGATCCATTCAAGTTCCGATTGTAACCAAAGAAAAAAGGGATGTGTTGCAAGTTCTGTGTGTTTTACTTCGTTCATAAAAGGTATGATTTTTGTTATCCCCATTGGAAAACGTGGCAAATTTGCAATCGGTGGAATGCAATGTAACTTTGCTAACGCTTCTCCGATTTGTGCTAACACGCGTTTTGATGGTTTGGGTGTTTCTCCATTTAAAAACGGATAGATCATCACACGTTTCTTTTCATTAACATGATGAAGTGCATCACCATTTTTCTGTAAGATTGGATACACAGTCGGATAGGCATACTTTTTCAGATGTTCTAACAGCGTGATCTGTTGATGAAGTTCTTCAAGGTTTTTTTCATCACATATTTTTAGTAGGAACATATTTTCAGTAGTCGTTAATTTATAGTTGCTGTTTCCAAACCCTCCTGGCAGTTCTTCTAATTTTGTAGGTGTGCCGACTTCGTAATGTGCCGCGATATCATCAAGTTCATCAGGTGTAAGGGTTGTGTATTGTGCCATGTTGAATCACTCAGGAGTGTTTCCAGACAGATATTTCAGCAAGTCTTTCCAATATCTCAAATGAATTTCTTTTATGTCTGTATTCTGGTTAAAATCTAATTCAAGGTTTTTTGAATAGTGATCTAAAAACAACTTTGGATTGCTTAACAGTCGTAAATAGTATTTTAGTGAAGGAATAATACCGTTTACAATTACTTCACAACCGTGCTTAGTATTTATTTTGTTGATTAATCTATTTACTGAGTCAATATCTTCTACATTTGGTTCTGCTGTTGTAAGTAGATAGTAACGCGAAACAGGGGTTTGAGCGAATTTATCATAAGCAGCGTGAGTAATTTCTTGCGAAATTGGAATATTGTGTTTGATTTCTATAGCCTCAAAAAAATCACCATTTTCGTCTAATATCTCAATATCTCCAATCCCACCAGATTTGATATCCGATGTTGTATGACTTTTCAATGGTGAAAGTGTTTTCCCTTTATATCGATCTATTGCCATGAGCATTTGATAAGCAGAATATACTGCTAATACAGGCAGTCGTGAAGCACCTGAAACGCCGTAACCGATAGAGAAGTGTCGTTTTAGAAGATCTACTATACTATCAATTGTTATTGTGTGTTGCGTCTTGTTAAAAGTTCTATTCTCACTTTCAAATAGGTCAAGGTTTATCTTTGATCTTTCCATCAAATCAATTAAAGCAGTAAATATTCCATGAAGATAGTTTTTGGGATTAGCTTGATTTTCCTCAATATCATTGAGAATTTGAAGGAACGCATCTTTTACTGACAAATTGCGAATTCTACCCGGAAAGTCAAGTGTAAAAGGATGTGCCTGCTCAAGTGAACGCGTCAACCAACCACTTCCTCCTTTCATAGCAAATCTTGGAAACTTTTCTGCAATAAAAGGTGTAACGTGCAAAGTATCAAACCCCCTTCCCGAATAACCGTTTGACAGTTCTTTCTTATGATAGCGTATATCTTGTGTTGGCGTTTCAATCTTTTTTACAAGAGATGTAATTAGGGCAGCAAGGACTGCTTTATGAGATTCCGCTTTTTCAGTAATTGTTACGATCCATTTTCTTTGAATATGAGATAGTTCAAATTGGAAAATATCATGCGATTCTGCCAATTGATAGGCATCATCTAAAATCCTGCGTATATCGTTCATTACATCCCCTTTAATTTGTACTGCTTTTCATCAGGAACATCAGAGACACGTTGCTGAGCGTATTTGCAGTAATCCGGGTTGATGTCGTATCCTATGTAATACCTGTCAAGGTTTTTACACGCGACGGCTGTTGACCCTGACCCCATGAATGGATCAAGAACGATGGAATTAGGAGGTGTAAGAAGATGTAAAAACTCTTCTACAAGCTCCACGGGGTAAATTGCAGGATGTTTGTTTCCTTTAACAGCAGCAACAGGGGTTTCAATTACGTCTCGCTTGAGTTTATTACCATGAATCCGGATGATTGTAAATCCTTTGTTTTTTAATTGTAATGTGCGTCCTCCCATCTGTCCACCAAATGGAGGTGCATGGATACCACGAATTTTCATTCTAAAACTCTTTGTTTTGCCTCGTTTTACTTCTTGTATGACTTCTGCCAGTTCAATCCGAGCAAGGGATTTTTCATCCTTAGATAAGTCTGATTCTTCAATAAGATCGAAATATCGCTGCCCAATGTTTGTATTTTCTCTTTTATTTGAATGTTGTGTTTCACGTGTTTCTGCTAAGAAAGCTTTAGGATTGTAGAAATATTGGTCTGACTTTGCAAAATGGAAAAACGGTTCAGTGCTGCTGACAAGACGTCGGGTAAACTGACGTGGTGTAGGGTTCTTTTTAACCCATGTAATCTCATTGACAAGTCTGACTAAGTCGGTGGCTGTTGCTGCAAGCGCAAAGCGATATGGAACAAGAAGCAAGTTGCTATCCTGATACTTGTCGCCTATATTAAAGACAATACTACCATCCTCTCGGACGACACGGACACATTCCCGGAACAGGCTGATTAATGTTCCAATGTAATCATTGACATCAGTTTCATTTCCCATCCCGCCACCATAATCACGTTGTTGAAAATAGGGGGGAGAGGTGATGACTAATTGGATGCTACAATCAGGCAAATGTTTGATAAGTTCCAGATTGTCTCCACATAGAATTTGGTCAACAGGTAAACTGTCATCAATATAGGACATTTTCAGGCTCCTGTTCTACGGTAAACGTTTAGATTATTGAGGGGTGTGCATAATTGAATTTATAGTGGACTTCAGAATTAATGATACACTCCACAGCAGGCGAGGAGACCTCGCCCCTACGCTGGTTGGTCATCGTAAACGTTGATATGTCTCTTTAATTTTTAACTTTACTATAGTATAACAAAGGTTGCCTATAACTAACAACTAAATCATTATAATGGGGGTGTGTAAAGTTTTTGTCACTGGAATCCCTCTGGCATGTAGAAGTATTGTTGTCTTTTGATTGTGCTAAACACCCTTCCTCTATCATTACCCTCTCCGTAGATCAAACATCGTGATATATCTGTAGCACATTCATCTTGATTGTGCTTCTTTCTAAAACATTCCTCCATCATTATGTCTCTCTTCACAACAGCGATAACACCAAATGCTGAGCAGATACTTTATCGCGTGTAAAGTTCTTACAGAACACCTGATGGTTGTGAAAATAGACTAAAATCCCCAAAACCTACTTCCGCGTCTTCTGTGTTCTCCGCGCTTTCCGCGATTCTGACAAAATAGGTGACAATTACTTTACACACCCATTATAATGTCTATTAGGGTTTTAGTCGTTCCAATTTGGATTTGCTTCGTCGATTCTAAAATGTCAATCGACTTTTTTGACTAAGTATACGTAACCGAAAACCGCCGTCGCTACAAACACAATGAAGTTTGCTAATGCGTCTGGGGGATTAAGGGTCCCGAGCGTAACACCCATAATAATAGCAAAAACTATTAAAATCAACCAGTCCATAATGTTAGCGGGGTTTTGCGTCTCCCCGCATTCCCATCACTTAAAGATATTTTACTGTGAGAGTAACCTGACTCCAAATTTTCCATTGACCATTTTCTTTGCAAAAAATATGGAATGTATCTAATCTATTATCCTTGAATTCGGGCCCAGCGATCCGGGTTGTGGAAAACTCAAGTCGCGCAATTGCGTAATCGCCATCCTGCTCAACATATCGGAATACATGTGTTTCATACTTGAGATCATGAGTTGCAAATACCTGCTTGGTAAGTTGTTGCGTTTGTTGATATGTCGGTGCGTCACTATGCATTGTATCCACATACGCATCTATATCTTCCTCAGTTGCCGCTCTAAGGTTTTCTAATACCACTGCATAGAGTGCTGTTTCCAAATCCTTGCGTTCTGTGCATCCGCATAATACCAGTCCGCAGAGTGTGAGTAGGGATAATGAAACCCAAAACCGCTTGAATATATTTCCAAAAATCACTGTTCTCCTCCTTCAATTTATCATCTTGTGCTTGGACGTGTGGTGGGGGTGTGTAAAGTTTTTGGCATAATCATCTTTCTAACATGAAACTTAGTAATAAACATGTTTCTGATGTGTCCAGTTCTTGTAGAAGCACATGAGTAAGGAGAGAAGTAGGTTTCTGTAAAATGTCAAGCCCCAGAGGGGCGAAAGGTGTATAGAAAACGTTGATATTACCAGAGTAAGCCCCAGCGGGGCGAAAGGTATATCATGGCACGAAATTAAAAACACATATTCTATATACCTTTCGCACCGCTGGTGCTTGGAATTTTGTTTTTCACATATTCTATATACCTTTCGCACCGCTGGTGCTTGGAATTTTTCTGACCATTTCTGCCAAAATCTTTACACACCCATAGGAATTTCTCAAAGCATTTGCTTTTTTCTATCATATTCTATATAATACTGTAGTCTGGATGGTTGATGAATCGTGATGTTTTCATTTAAAGTGGAAGGAAGATATGAACAAAAAATATAAGAGTGTAATGTTTGTTATAGCCGATGATTGGAGTCGTATCGCAAAGTGCTACGGTAATGACGTCATCAGAACACCACGTATTGACGAATTCGCTGAACGTGGCGTTGTTTTTGACTACGGATTCTGTACAAGTCCATCGTGTGCTGTCAGTCGTGCATGTATTCTAACAGGACAACATAGCCATACACATGGACAATATGGACACTGCCACGGCATTCATGGATTTAGGACACATGAAAACATGCAATCAGTGCCTAAGATTTTAAAATCGCACGGATTTGCTACTGCATGTATCGGGAAAAAGCACGTTGAACCCAAAAGTGTTTATCCTTTTGATTACGAACCAAAAGTAAATCCGAGAAGTCCAGTATCGGTTGCTGAGAAGGTAGACGAATTCCTTTCACAAAATGTGGATACACCTTTTTACTTGCATATTGGCTGTACCTATCCGCATCGTGCTGGTAAGGGGTTTGGAAATGATCAGGAGCATGCAGGTATTGAGCCGGGTTCTTACGCACCCGATGAGATTATTGTTCCGAATTTCCTGCCAGATGTCCCAGCAGTCCGTGATGACCTTGCTGACTATTACGAAAGTGTGTCCCGTTGGGATGCTGTCGTTGGTGCAGCATTAGATGCACTCGACGCTTCTGGTCGCGCAGATGAAACACTTGTTTTTGTGACGACTGACCACGCAATGCCGTTCCCTGGTGCAAAAGCGTCCAGTTTTGATAGTGGACACCACTGTCCCTTACTTATTGCGAGTCCAACACAACAGAAACGCGGTATACGGAATCAAGCACTTGTTAATTGGGTTGATTTCTGCCCGACCATACTGGAATGGTGCGGTGTTGAACACCCTGGCGGAGCAGAAGCACTCCCAGGTAGGTCTATCCTTCCCGTATTAGAAGATGACAGTCCTCATCCAGGAGATGGTCAATGGGAGGAAACATACTTCTCTCACTGCTTCCACGAAGTAACCAATTACTATCCGTATCGTGTATTACGGGGGCGTCGATATAAATATGTTCGTAATTTGGCATATCAGTTAGAAACACCCTTACCGAGCGATCTATTTCGTTCTATTTCATGGACAGCAGTGCGAAATGATAACATACAAGAACTGGGTGAACGACAGCGAGAGGACTTTGTCCATCAGAGTCGAGAAGCCTTGTTTGATATGGAAAAGGATCCTGCTGAATCTAATAACCTGATTGATGAACCGGTATTACAAGATATAGCCAATGAAATGCGCCGTAAGGTAATTGAATTCAGACAGAAGACGAAGGATCCATGGCTTGAACAGTCGTTTCAGGAAGGTGAAACGCAGCCTTTCTTCACATAATACCACCGGATAACAGATGCAGAACTACGATTTAGATGCGATGAATGCCCGCATCCAAGAAGATAGCGGCAAAATACAGCAGATTTTGGATGAAGCGGGTAAAATCATCGTTGGTCAACGCACCTTACTTGAACGTTTGGTTATCGGTTTACTTTGCAATGGACACATTCTATTAGAAGGTGTACCCGGTCTTGCAAAGACAACAGCTATTGATGTATTGGCAAGAACGATTGATGCATCATTCCAACGGATCCAATTCACACCTGATCTGCTGCCAGCGGATCTGATCGGCACGTTAATATATGATCAGCAGAAAGCAGAGTTTTATACTAATTTAGGTCCTATTTTTGCTAATGTTGTGCTTGCCGATGAGATAAACCGGGCACCGGCGAAAGTACAAAGTGCCCTACTTGAAGCGATGCAAGAACGACAGGTGACGATCGGTGATACTACACACGCACTTGATGATCCGTTTCTTGTCTTAGCAACCCAGAATCCGATTGAGCATGAAGGCACTTATCCGTTGCCTGAGGCACAAGTTGACAGATTCATGCTTAAGGTTAAGGTCAACTATCCATCGCGTACTGAGGAGTTGCAGATTCTGCGGCGTATGACAGTTGAGAAGATTCCTAAAGTCAAGAAAGTGGTCTCGTGTGAAGATGTTATCAGATTCCGTGAGTTGACGCGTGAGATATATATGGCGGAACCGTTGGAAAATTATATCGTTGATCTCGTCTGTGCGACCCGTACTCCAGATGCATATCAGTTAGGGGACTTAAGCACATTGATTGAATACGGTGCTTCTCCGCGTGCTACGATATTTCTTGCGCTTGCTGCGAGAGCGCATGCTTTCCTCTCGGAGCGTGGATATGTTACACCAGAAGATATTCAGGCAATTGGCATGGATGTTTTGCGACATCGTGTCATTCTGAGTTATGAAGCAGAAGCGGAAGGTATTGATGCTGAGACAATTATTACGCAACTGTTTTCAAAAATTGAAGTGCCTTAGGTTCTACGGGTGCGTAAAGTTTCTGGCAAAAGAATGTGCTGATATTATTGACTTGTCTTACTGTTCCTACTTAGGTGCTTTCGTATGCACTATAGCTTTCACAGTATGTTATTCAGTCCCGTATCAAGATTAAATTAATAATCAGGTAATTTTGATTACCCCCAGGCCGGTAGGTGCGATATCCTTATCGCACCATAGGCGTCAATTTAGTGATGTTCCCAGGGCCGGTAGGTGCGATATCCTAATCGCACCGGAACTTAAGCGATAAGGTCGGAAGCACCAGATGATAGAAAAACTGTTTCATTTAGGGTTTCCGCGCAGGATCCGGTGCGATAAGGATATCGCACCTACCGGCCTGGGAACATCGTTGAATTGTTGAATTTTAACCAAAACTTTACACACTCCCCCAAATTGTCTAAGTCTGTGAAAGTAATCCTGAGATGTGCAAGAGCCCTCTCCGCGTCCTCCGTGTTCTCCGTGTAATCCGCGATTCTGACAGAAAGGGTAACAATAACATTATGCATCCAAAACAGTTCTTGACATAAGGATGCATTTTTGATATTATAACGAGAAAAAAGGTATAGGAGTTAGATGGGTGGCATCAGAAAAAGTCCGCGTCGGTATCATCGGTGCAGGAAGAAACACAAAATCAAGACATATCCCAGGATTACAAGCAATTGAGGGGGTTGAGATCATCGGTGTCTGTAATCGGAGTCGAAAATCGTCACAGCGTGTTGCTGACGAGTTTGGTATTTCAAAAATATACGACAACTGGCAAGATGTGATTAAAGACAGTGACACAGACGCGATTGTCATCGGGACGTGGCCCTATATGCACTGCCGTGCGACAGTGGCGGCCCTGATGGCGAATAAACACGTCATGTGTGAAGCAAGGATGTCAATGAACGCACGAGAAGCACACATGATGCGTATGTTAGCACGTCAGAAAACACATCTCACCGCACAGATAGTCCCCTCACCGATGACGTTACGCGTTGATAATACGATCAAGCGACTCATCGCTGACGGTTATCTCGGTGATGTCTTAGCAGTTGAAGTCAGAGCAGGGGGAGCATTCTTAGACGCTGATTCACCGCTGCAGTGGCGTCAAGATTTGGATCTCAGCGGGATGAACATCATGAGTATGGGGATATGGTACGAAGCATTGATGCGGTGGGTGGGAGAAGCAACACGTATCATGGCTATGGGGAAAACATTCGTCAAAATGCGTCCTGATGCTGATGGCATTATGCGACCTGTCAGAATCCCTGAACATATTGATATCATGGGTGACCTTGCTTGTGGTGCACAACTTCACATGCAAGTCTCTGCTGTTACAGGATTAGCAGGTGCGCCAGAAGCTCTTATTTTTGGCAGTCAAGGGACGGTACGGTTTTCAGGAAACAGACTCTTCGGTGGTCAAAGAGAAGATAACGAACTACAAGAGATAGATATACCTTCAGCGGAGGAAGGCGGTTGGAGAGTGGAAGAGGAGTTCGTTAATGCTATCCGTGGTAAGGAAACGATAACGCATACGGACTTTGAGACGGGTGTAAAATACATGGAGTTCACCGAAGCGGTTACGCGTAGTATGTCATCTGGTGCTGCAGTTTCTTTGCCACTTCAAATGTAGGTGAATAGATAGAGATATTAATTTGTAGTATACTTTAATTTTTAATGGAGAAAAATTGACATTAGAAGAGCTATTTGATCTTTGTAAAGACCTTGAATTACGTCAAGCCAAGTTATATGCCTCATTCTCACTGATCTTAGGCGATGTTGATGAACGGATAGCGAAGTTTTGGGAACGCATGAGTGCTGAGGAGTGGCAGCATTACATACTTGTAGATTTCGGACGCACTGTGTGTATGGAAGTATTCGGTATGGATACACCTTTACATCAAGAAGGCTCAACGGAAACTTCTTCACTGATCGCGCCGATTCCAGACATTTCTGTTCAGCGGATTACGGATGCTTTGGACTTCCACGAAACAAGGATAGAAGCTGGGAGAATTTCATTAGACGAGGCATTTGAAATTGCTATCGCGATTGAGGGAAGTGAGGCGGATACGATATACATGTACTTACTCTCGATTATTAGACAAGCGATTAAAGAGAGTGATCGTCCGTTCCTTATGAATCGCATCGTGCAGGTTGAGCGGGATATGGAATCTCATGTGGATGGACTCGTGCAGGCAACATTAAAATTCGCTAAGGATACATCTCTTATCCGTAAAGCACACCGCTTAAAAGAGGAACACAGGTAAAGAGTTAGGATTGCTATTAGGTATGTTGTGCGTTGCATAGCAGGTTACCTTCTTGTGTACATGCAACCTGTTCTAATTGGAGTGTGGTATGATGGATACCGAATCGGGTCTGCAATTCCCTGTTTATCTGTTTGAGTATCTGGTCATAGGATAGTGAGGTATCTTCCTGAATGACAATATGTGCGCTTAAAGCACTATAGTTAGAACATAACGACCAGACGTGCATATCGTGTACATCTTTCACAGCATCTAAATTACATAGATGTTTAGCGACTGTTAAAGCGTCGGCATTTCGTGGTGAGTTCTCAAGTAGGATGTGAACTGCCTCCTTCGTTACGTTTACTGCACTGATAAGAATAATCGCGCCGATAAGGAAACTCAGGATAGCATCAATCGGATACCATTTCGTCCAAAGTATGATTGCCCCCCCGACAACAACCGCGACAGAAGATAGTGTGTCGCCTATCACATGAAGTACAGCACTCCGTACGTTAAGGTTACCATGACTCTCGCCATGGAGTTGCCACAAGATAAATAGGTTCGCTATCAAACCGAGACACGCCACAACGAACATACCTGTCACCCGTATCTCTTCTGGTGAATTAAATCGTTGGTATGCTTCATAGAAAATCCAGCCAGAGATTCCGATGAGGGTGATCCCATTGATAAATGCAGCAAATACCTCTGCTCGATGATAGCCGAAGGTACGAGATGAAGTTGCAGGACGCGTTGAAAGGTAAATCGCAAACCAGCTTATGAGAAGTGAAAACACATCAGACAGCACATGCGCAGCATCACTTAACAACGCCAGACTACCAGTCCAGATACCGCCAATTACTTCTCCAAGAAAGACGCAAAACGTGACTGAAATTGCTATTATAAATTTTCCTTGAAGGTGTCTCTGATGGCTATGGGGTTGCGTTTCATCGTGATCGTGATGATGGTTATGATTGTGCAATGGCTTTCCTTAAAATGGTGAACAAGATGATCAGTAGTCCGCCTGTTCAGTCAGATTCTTTGGGTTGACTTTTGGCTTGACTGCTTGTATCGCTTTTCTTATCTTGCTTTTCTTTCTTGTTTTTCTTATCTTTATTGCTTTTTTCTGATGTAGCCTTTTCGTCCTTCTTTGCGGATTCCTTATATCCTTCACTGCGATAATCAGTGATATAGAAACCGGAACCTTTAAAGATTAACCCCGCACCCGCTCCGATAAGACGTTTAACTTTGCCGTTACATTCCGGACATTCTTCAAGGTGTGGTTCATTGATGCCTTGAAACTTTTCAAATTGAACTTCACATTCAAGGCACCTATAGTCATACGTAGGCATATAGCATATCCCTCCATTTCTTTGTTGATAAAATCAGGATAATCTGATAAATTTTAATAGTTAAAATCCGAAATGTCAAGATAAAAAATGAATATTTCTAACCCCACGATGCTTTTTCTCAGAGGTATGTGATGCGTTTTCAGATAGATAGCGATAGTTTTCCACTTGGTAAAGGTCCGATGGTGATGCTGATACTTTTCGTCATTACATCTGTATTCATATTCTCAGCTACCGAGGAGAAAGATGAGAGTATTGAATTCTGGATTTTCGCTAACACCCATTACGAGGAATATCAAGCGCGTGTGCCTATCTTTGAAGCACTTCATCCAGGTGTCAATGTTAAACTGATTAACTATGGCGGGTCAATGCACGATAAATTATTGACCGCGCTGCTCTCTGATTTCGGTGCCCCCGACATTGTTGAAGTAGAGATTACATCAATTGGTCGTTTCCTGAAAGGTGCTATTGATGAGATCGGTTTTGTGGATCTGAAGCCACGTTTAGAAAGTGAAGGTTGGATGGAAAAACTGGTCGTAAGTCGTTTCACCCCGTGGTCTTACGGTGGAAAGATTTACGGGTTACCGCACGATTTACATCCTGTGGTCTTACTTTACAGAGACGATCTTTTCAAAGCCGCTGGTGTTGACATGACCGAAATAGAGACGTGGGATGACTTCATAATTGCGGGGAAGAAAGCGACGCGTGATCTGGATGGAGACGGTGAAAATGACCAGTACGCAATTGTTCTGGATAGACGCACTGAAAGTGATTACTTTAATCTGCTACTGCAGAGAGGTGCAGGCTTTTTTGATGGTGAGGGAAATGTTGTTATTGACAGCGATATTGCAATTGATACATTAACGTTCTTTACTTCTTTATTCAACGAACATAAAATCGCTACACCTGTTTACGGCACATGGCATGGCGATCCGAGCAATTTCGCAGCAATGCAAGATGGGAGAATACTCTCAATCCTTGCGCCAGACTGGTATGTTGGTATCCTTAAGAGTCAGGTTCCACAAATGTCGGGTAAGTGGAAGGCAGTTGCGATGCCTTCATGGGAGCTGGGTGGCAGAAGAACGACGACGAGAGGTGGAACGATGGTTGGTATTACAAAACAGTGTCAGAACCCAGACTTAGCGTGGGAGTTTCTGAAATTCGCATATTTTGACAAGGCTGGTCTGATAAATCGTTATGAAACAACTCGTATTATACCACCCCTCAAGGCAGCGTGGGATGACCCGATCTATAGTGAACCTGACCCATATTTAGGGGGTCAACCCCTTGGAAGGTTGTTTATTGATCTTGCTCCGGATTTACCACCCCGTTATCAGAACCCGTATTGGTCTGAAGCTGCGGATCTTCTGAACGATGCAATTTTCAATGCTGTTACAGAAAAACAGACACCACGACACGCTTTAACGGAGCTTGCTGATAAAGTGCGTTCTATTATTGCAAAGGACCAAGAACGTTGGGGTAACAACTAATATGATTTATATTGATTTTCTTCTTATTACAAACTGTTATGAATGAAACAGAGAACGGCACAATCTGGCAGATTGTGCTACTATAAAAGAGGCATTATCGGGATATATAGATGCAAAACACATCAATTAGACATCGCTTCTGGAATCAACAGCAGAAGATTGCACCCTATCTGTTTATAGCACCGTTTTTCCTGCTATTTATAGTCTTTATGGGGTATCCGCTTATCTCATCACTGATCATGAGTTTTTATGAGATGCGCGGTTTCCAAAGTAAGATATTCGTTGGTTTAGATAACTTCACAGACCTTTTACGTGATCCGGTTTTTTGGAAATCTCTGTGGAACACAACCTATTTCGCATTGGGAACACTCGTATTACAATTACCGATTGCTCTGTTTCTTGCGATTCTTCTCAACTCAAAATTTGTGAAGGGAAAGAATTTCCTACGACTTGCGTTCTTTGCGCCTGTTCTCGTTGCAGGTGTGTTTGTCGCTATTATCTTCAATCTGATATTTGACCAACGTGCGGGGTTAATTAACAACGAATTTCTGCTTTTTGGCAAGGAGATCGGTTGGTTAAGTGAAGGAAGATACGTGATGCCAGCGGTGATTCTGACGGGTGTATGGCAGTGGGCAGGTTTCAATATGATCTATTTCTTGGCGGGATTACAGGGTATTCGGCAGGAATTATATGAAGCAGCAGCCGTTGACGGTGCAAATTGGTGGCAGTGCTTTATACATATCACGTTACCTTCTCTTAAACCTGTCATAGCATTCGTATTCGTTGTATCCATGATTGGTTCGTTCCAACTTTTTGATCTTCCTTTTATTCTCACAAATGGTGGTGAACCTGCTGACGCTGGTACCACAATCGTGATGTATCTGTATAAGAACGGTTTTCAATTCATGCGTCTCGGTTACGCAGCAACGATAGGATGGGTGCTTTTCATTATCATTGCGGTTATTTCCATAGCACAACTACGACTCCTCGGAATTTTCAAAGAGGAATAAGAAAGGATATTGATGCAAATACTTCCAGCAATTGATCTACGTGGTGGCAAGTGTGTAAATCTTGTTCAAGGTATTGCCGAACAGGAAACCGTTTTCTCTGATTCACCCGTTGATATGGCAAAACAGTGGCAAACAGAAGGTGCAGAATACCTACATCTTGTTGATCTTGATGGTGCGTTTCAAGGTGTTTCAGCTAATCTTGACATTGTGCGTGAAATCGTTACTGAACTTTCCATACCTGTTCAGCTCGGTGGTGGCATTCGCAGTATTGAACAGATAGAGGACATATTAGCGATAGGTGTTGACAGGGTGATTTTAGGAACCGCTGCGCTTAGACAACCGAGTTTGGTAAAGGCAGCCTGTGAGAAGCATGGTAAACGTATCGCAGTCGGTATTGATGCTAAAGACGGTAGGGTTGCGACACACGGATGGTTAGAAGTATCACAGAAACCTGCTGTGGAATTCGCTGTTGAAATGGCGGGAGTCCAAACGGTGATTTATACCGACATCAAGAGTGATGGGATGCTGAAGGGACCGAATGTGGAAACAACTGCGGAGATAATCAATGCTATATCCGCAGATGTTATCGCCTCTGGCGGAGTCACGTCGCTATGCGATGTTGAAGATCTTAAGAGAATAGGTGCCAGCGGTGCGATCATCGGACGCGCATTATATACGGGTGACCTTGCTTTGCAAGATGCAATTGCTGCTGCCCGTTAGAAAAAGTGCAATTAAATGAACTAAGTTGTCACCTTGTAGCACAATCTGTTAGATTGTGCTTGTGAAACGCAAACTAACAGTTTGCGCTACGGATATTGACTAATTATCAGCATGTTTTCATTAAAGAAGGTGTTTCCATATCTAAAAACTTATAGGTAGCAACTTGGGTTATCAAATAGAAGTTACTATCCCAATACCGATACATGTCCCCATTTTCTTTACCTCAAAACGCGTCCCAACTTCCATAGCAAGCGGGAGTTCAAGTTTTACGGATACATGAACATTCTCGCCAGGTGAAACAATAGGCAAATCGGATGGGAGATGTAAATGTGCCGTAACATCAATTCCCCATAGATGTATCATAGGTTTGTCGTTTTCGATGATAGGTATATGTGTCCCACTTTCCTCTTGTGTTAGTAGATAGATGATCGCCTCAAAATCCGTGTGTGCCCTAATGGTCTTTGGTGTACACAGGACCTGTCCAACAGAGATCCAATCGGGTTCAGATTCAACCACTACGTCGCCATCTTTTGTACCGAGACATTTTGTCTTGATTCGGTCTCCCTTTCCGACAATATCCACTGCTTGTCCCACTGATAGATGTCCTTGAACCACATCACCACGCACAGTCACCTGTTCTTTTTTTTCCTCAACGATTTCATAGATTGGCATAATTAGATGAAGATTGCCAGTATTTATAGGCGAAGGCATATATCGATTCAACGCAAATATCAGATCCACAATTGGTTTCCACTGTTCGGATCCTGTCCTATCTCCTTTATATTTTAGAGCCCTATTTGCATCTCCTACGATGATAGGGTTGTTGTTTTCATCCCATCCGTATTCTGTAAGTAATTCACGCATTTCTTGTTGACAGATATCCTGTAACTCATCATCTTCAGTGATATTATGCGTATTGAGGAATGAGATTATGTTTGGTAGTTGGATGTGTTGTGCAAGTCGGATGTGTTCTGCAGATTCAGCGGTAACGCCTTCAAAAGCGTCGACCACCCATATTGCTCCCTGTATACCGAATGATCGACTCACAAGCATTTTGACAATATCCAGATGCGTATCACAGTCAATCTGTCTATAGAACTTCCCACTGGTTTCATAATCAACTTCGCGATACGTAATACCGACACCTTTTCGGAGTGGATAGTGTGAAGGTATCTGCTGTATGAATTCGGTTTTTGCATCTGAATGAACTGCCCCAATTCTTGCAACGACCTTTTGAATCGCTGCAGTCAAAGTAGTTTTCCCGTGGTGTGCTGCGCCGAGCGTGCAGATAGACAGTATGTGATCTGAAGATGTCCTCTTTTCGTGTGTCAACAGTTTCTCCTAATAGTCAGATTGGATAGTATGGGATCATAATGTCCTTACAATTATAGCAAAAGTTAGACGATAGTGCAAGAATGTGTTTATTACGTATACAGCAAAGTTTGACGATATCATTCTCATGTGATATACTAATCCAACTGAAACAAAACAAGAAATTAGGAACGGACGCATGTATACCCCACAATTTCCAGGACCAAACGAAGAACTACTTGAGGCACAAGCAAGAGTCTGCACAGGTCCACACCAAACAAGACCTTTAGGTAAGAGATCCAACGACGGTCCCCAACCTGATGCGGTTTTAGAGACGATATTGCAATCCCTTAACGAGGAATTGCCTGAAGATGAAACGGTTTCTGAAGCACAGATGGGAGCATTTTTCGTCGCGATGACAATCCGGAAAGATTTTCCTGAGTCAACACAGTGGAGTGAAGCAGAAACTGCAGCTTTTCAGAAATACGAATCCGCGCTGTTATCCCGTCTACCTGATGAGATTAAATTCGTCATGCGTCCTGAACTTGGATATGTACCTAACAATCCATCAGAATTCCTTGTTGTTTCTGCTTTGGAGAAGATACTCAGAGGAAAACATCTGGGTTATGCTGAGACACGTCAGATGTGTGAGATGCTCCTTACTGACGAAGTTAAACCCGCACTAAAGGCTGCTGCACTTATCGGACAACGCATGAATAGAGAGACATATCAAGAGGTCCGAGGGTACCTTGATGCCTATTTCAATCCTGAAGACATCAGACAGATTGACGTTGATACGCTGACACACTTTGGTCAACCCTACGATGGTGCAACACGCAATTTTCGTCCAACGTTATTTGTCGCAGCTGTCCGTGCAGCGTTAGGGGAACGTTCACTCTTACATAGTGTTGATCTGATGCCACCAAAGAATGGTGTTACGGAAGAAGCAATCTTAACTGCATTGGGCGCGAAAACAGACCTTAACCTTGAGCAGACTGCATCTCTCATCAGTGATAAGGATGTAGGATTTGGTTATATCAGTCAACGCGAGTATTCACCGGGTGCATATAGTGTTCGTGAGATGCGGGTCCATATAAAGAAACGTCCGCCATGGGCAGCAACTGAGAAAGCGCAACAGTTCTTTTCTGCACGAGAGGCAAATTATATGGTACTGGGTTATTACCATATAGGTTATGAGAAACCACTGTTGCAATTGGCATGGGATCGTGGGTTTAATGCTGCGATTGCTGTGAAAGGTGAGGAGGGGACAAGTCATTATGCACTGCGACTCGGTAAACCATCTACAGTGGATAGGATGGCAGTCAATTATTCGCAAGGATTCCATCGTGTTGACAATCAACGAAAAGATTTTGCTCTGGATATAGATCCGAAGAAATTTGGATTTGACTATAGGCTAAATCCCCGTCCAGAGGCTGTGAGTGCGGATGCTTTCGCAAAGGCAGGCATAGCAGCACTATCCGGAGAGCAGGGACATATCTATGACAGAATTCTCCTCAATTCTGCGATGGTAGATTATCTATTAGGAATTTGTCCTGATCCTCATGATGCCATCAAGCGGGTGCAATCCGTTATGGATGATGGGAGTGCTTTGCGGCATTTGAATAACTATATAACAAAAAGCAATTAGTCCCGTATGAAGATCAAATATATAATCAGGTAATTTTGATTACCCCAGTCCGGTAGGTGCGATAAGGATATCGCACCTACCGGAGTGACATGTTTGAAGCACACCTGAGTAACTACAAACATTACTTGAAAGGAACACACAGATGATAGGCATATCATATCATGCAGGTGGCATGAAAGACCTTTCTCTTCAAGAAGTCATCACAATCCTCTCAGACATTGGCTACGATGCAATTGAGATGATGTGCGGACCAGAAGCACACATCCCTTCAGGTGAAGTGACAGAGAAACTTCTCAAAAATGTCAAAGAGATAGTAACTGATCACGGACTAAAGGTGTCTGTTATCAATCCATTTACGGGTAAGGGATTGTATCAATTGGCATTAGAGGATATGCAAAGTGCGGTTGATCATTACGCTTTGCTCCAAGACGTAGCAGTGGCATTAGAGGCAAAAGGTGTCAACTTTCTAACGGGTTATGGTGGTGACAAAGGTGATGCGTTTGCATGGAAGCTGCTTGTAGATGTGCTAAAACCGATCTGTCAACGTGCTGAGAAATTTGGACTTACAATGAACATCCACAACCATGAAGCAACAACTATTGATACGTCATCAAAAGTCCTACTCTTGATTGAACATGTTGGTTCCGATTCCCTACGTGTTCTTAATGACATCACAAACTTCTATCACATGGGTGAAGATATTGCTGAGGTGACAGAGCGGTTAGGTCATCTAACGACACACTGTCATGTCAAAGGCGTATCTGGAATGTATCCTTACAGCACTTTTCTTATTCCGGGTGAGGATGACGACGAATTGGATTTTAAGACCTTTGCTGAGAGCTTAGGTAAGGTACGATACGACAAGTACATCTCTGTTGAAACTTTTCCACACATGCATAAGGGGAAAGCACAGATTGCCTACGATATGATGTCGCAAGTTTTAAATGCGTTAGAGCTGCGCTAGAGCTGCGTTAGTTTTCCAACGCTTTGATACCGGGCCAATCCCGCCACATATCCTCATTCGGTGGTTCTTCTTGTGTTTCAGGTAGTTCAGTTTTTCTAAAGTCGTAAAGAACTGCTTGTCGTATTTGGCGTGAGTAGTTATGTCCAGCTGCATGTCCGATACGATGGTGCCAAAATACAATGTCTCCTGCATTTCCGTGACATTCTACACCGGGTTCTCTACTGATCCGTTCCCTATCTACATCGTATTGTGGTGTGGGTTCATGTTTGTATTGTGACTTATAGTCGTAATAGAAGGCTTTGTGACTACCGGGCCACACGGTAAAAGCACCGCCTTCTGGTGGCACATCATCAATGTAGCCAACGACTCCGAGATGGAACGGATGTGCGTCCACATGACATCCAATCGACTTTTTTGGAACATCACCGTAAGGGAGTGTGCAATATATCCCCCGTACGCGTGCAGGTTCAACGAGATTACCTTCACCTAAGAATTGCTCTGCCATGTGCCACACGTTGGGATCAGTAGCCAGTAATTTGACCATCCAGTCTTCACCACCGGGTTCTCTATAGTTCCAACGAAATCCTTTTCTTCGGTTAGAATTATCTTCGTTTTCCTCTTCAGGTTTGAAGGGACCTATCCATGTATCAGGATTTTCGCGCACTCTTCCCTCAGGTGCACCTTCCCATAGTTTACTACGTGCACGTTCCATCAGTTCAGGGTTTAATACTTCTCGTTTTATCAAATATCCTTGATCTTGGAAAAACGCAATGTCATCTCGTGATAGTTCTACCATAGTTCTGCTCCTAATTTATACCAGTATAGTTAGTAAATATCACCACGATTGTCAATTTGTATAATTCGGATTGTTCTTTTTTCTCTATCGACTCGGTAAATGAAACGAATGTCCCCTATCCGATAGCGAAAACGTTCGCTTTTTGTTCCACGTAGTCGTTTGATTATTGTAGGATTTTCGTGTCGAAACGGAGAACGAACAATGTACTCAAATGCAGCATTAATTCGTTCCTGTGTCCCCTGATCCCGCCTTCTGATGAAATTTACGACTTTTCTTGGCAGTGATTCAAGCACATATTGGTGATGATTCACAGACCAATCTCCTTCTTGACCTGTGCCCAGGGGATTCCGCCGCCAGCATTCAATTCCTGTTCTGCCTCAGCCATATCTGCTAAAACATCTGGTTCAGTATTAATCAATGCGGTCTCACGCCATTCGGAGATAAAAATAGCAAGAGTTTCAGCATCTTTTTTGCCCTCTGAGATTTTTGGTAGCAGCTTGAACAATTCAGAAAAAAACTCAACAAGTTCTTCTGATTCTAACCATTTGACCCAATCAAAGGACTTTGAAGTCGTAACAGATTTCACGAGTAATTCGTCATTCGTGAGATGACCGACGACAAGTTTGGGTTTTTTCATCTGATACCTCTGACAATAGTGAATATTTTAATGCCAATTATACATGATTTAGACAGGGAATGCAAGATTTAGCTATGCGTTTTGATGAAACACCGATTGCGAATATAGTGAAATCATGCTATAATCCCATCTATGAACATTAAAACATTACAAGGTAAAACTGTTGGGGCTGCAGTCTCTGGCGGACTTGATAGTTGCACAATCACAAAATGGTTAGTAGATAACGGTGTCAATGTCGTCTGCTTCACAGCGGATCTCGGACAGCCTGATGAACGGGACGTTGATGAAATCCGAGAACGCATGATGGCTTGTGGCGCACAAGAAGCGGTGATGGTTGATGCAAAGGACGCACTTGCCGATGCGGGAATCCGTCTAATCCAAACGCAGGCGATGTATGAAGGGGGGTATTGGAACACAACCGGCATCGCACGACACGTCACCGTGAAAGCACTATTGCCAGAGATGGAAAAACGGGATATCTCTATATTAACACACGGCGCAACAGGACGCGGGAACGACCAAGTCCGATTTCAACTGGCAACGAACATGCTTAATCCTGACTTTTCTGTCTACGCACCCTGGCGAGACCCTGATTTCCTCGCAAAATTCGGTGGTAGAAAAGAGATGATTGATTATTGTCAAGAACACAATTTACCGATTACGGCTACACACGAAAAACCTTACTCTACGGATGCAAATTTATTAGGATTGACACACGAAGCAGGTCGGTTAGAATCACTGAAGACAACTGCTGGGTTTATTACGCCCGGGATGGGAGTCCATCCAAAAGATGCACCAGACGATATAGAACATTTTACAGTGACTTTTAGTCGTGGAACGCCAGTAGAGGTAAACGGTGCACCATGCACGCCGCTCATGAGTCTGAATGCAGCAAACGGAATTGGTGGAAGAAATGGTATCGGTATCGGAATACATACGGTTGAAAACAGATTTGTTGGAATCAAGAGTCGTGGTGTGTATGAATCACCCGGGATGGAACTGTTAGGCAAATGCTATGAATTCCTACTCCAGCTCATCATAGATAGACGGGCACGTAGACATTTTGACGCGATTTCCACAGCCATCGCTGAGCAAGTATATCAAGGGTATTGGTTTGATGCTGCTACCCATGCGATGCTTGCATCAATTCAACCGTTGACACGTTTAGCAACTGGGACTATAACGGTCGCACTATACAAAGGGAACGTATCATTTCACGCTGCGAGTGGGGTGCCGCATTCATTATATTCGGAGGAGACATCTTCTATGGAAGATATTGGAGATTTTGACCACACAGATTCGGAGGGATTCCTCGGTGTGCTCGGTGTAGGTGCACGTGCATCAGCTATAGCGGGTCAGACTGAAGAGTACTAGACAATGTTTAGATTATTTACAGAGACATATATGTCACCATCAGCTGCATCACCGCTCCGGAAATAATCGGCATTGTCAAGTTATCATCAATCCGCATAGGCAGAAGTTCAGCAAGTGTAGCGACAAAAGCACCTATAATGCCGATGATCGGGTTTAACCAGAAAAGTGATATCAATGCACAAACGACAAAACATGCCGCACTCCCCTCCAAACTCTTACGACCAATGAGTTTTATACGACCCCACGCCTTACCTACTAAAGCTGCAGCTGTATCTCCCAAGACGATAAAGAAAATACTCACTATCGCAATATTCCTGTCAAAAATGACAATACACAGAAACGTGCTGATAATATAATAGGTCGCTCCGGTAATCGCTCCCTTGCGTTCGTGTCTACGGAGAATAAATTTAAAAAAACGAAAAAACAACTCCCTGAAACTTTCAGACACCCATTTTAAAAACTCAACAATCACCGCAATCCCTACAAAAGCACCTGCAATAAATATCATCGTTGACTTATCCAGCACGATGTAGATTAATGGTATAAAGAACCCCGCAAGGTGTGTCGTTTTCCTTAATAGTTCCTTGATCATTGAATACGTCTCTCCAATTCGGATGTGTTCACTCACGTCATTTTCGTATCCGATATGCTTGAATGGTAGCACAACCAATTTTATTAAAATGGCAGTTTGTGACACATCTTCGCAAACTGGAAAGTTTGCGCTACATTTATCAAACTCAAGTTGATTTAATTTCTTGTATTTGCCAAAGAAATATCACAATTTTGTTTCATTCTGAAGTTAAAATTTTATCACCATTGGAAATTACTTTATGAATGAAAGACATAATCTTAAAA
>VXOP01000035.1 GCA_009839975.1 Candidatus Poribacteria bacterium | reverse complement strand
AGACAGCGACAGAGAGCCGGAAGATGTTATTAAAAAAGCAGCTGAAATCGGTTACAAATCTGTTGAGATGTTACCTGCTGATCTCTGGCCTGTTGTGCAAGATCACGGGATGCGGGTAGCAATTATCGTAGGACATTCGTCCCTTCCATCTGGCTTGAACAATCCCGACAATCACGACAGAATTGAGGATGAATTACTGAAAAACATTGACATCGCAGCCGACAACGACATCCCCGGTCTTATCTGTTTTTCTGGAAACCGTGAAGGCAGGTCCGATGAGGAGGGTCGTGATAATACGATAGCCGGCCTATCGCGTGTAACAAAGGCTGCCGAAGAGAAGGGTGTCAACTTATGTATTGAGTTGCTCAACAGCAAAGTGAACCATCCCGATTATCAGTGTGATAAGACAGAATGGGGTGTTGAAGTTTGCAAGGGTGTAGACTCACCACGTGCCCTGCTGCTCCACGACATCTACCACATGCAGATCATGGAAGGTGACCTCATCCGCAACATCACCGACTACATTGAATATATCGGACACTTCCATACAGCAGGCAACCCGGGTCGTCGTGATCTTGATGATGAACAGGAAATCTACTATCCTGCGGTAATGCGTGCAATCGCTAATACAGACTACGACCTGTATGTCGGACACGAGTTTAGTCCTAAAGGTGATGCGTTTGATGCAATGCAGCATGCTTATGATGTGTGTAATGTATAGGTAATTTGAAATTGTTGGACGGGTCTCTGTACCCGTCCATTCTAATCCGAATCTTATGACACCTGAAGCAGAAGCGCGTCAAACTATTGATAGCATGCTGGAAGCGTCTGGATGGCAGATTCAGAATTATGCAGAACGGGAAACAGATGCTTCATTCGGTGTTGCTGTCCGTGAATACCTTTTGCAAGATGAACAGCAGGCGGATTACCTTCTTTTTATCAATGCTGTTGCAGTTGGTATATTAGAAGCCAAAAAAGAGGGAATGACACTTGGCGGTGCCATGCAACAGGCAGAAAGGTATCACGCAAGTCTCCCTGATACCCTGACAACATTGCTGGGGTGTCCCCTTTTATACGCATCTTCAGGCATTGAGACCTATTTTCAGGATAAGCGCGACCCAAACTCCCGTTCCCGAACAGTATGTACATTCCATACACCAGAGGCACTCAGAGATGCACTCGCCCCCAGATCCCTTCGACAGAGACTCAAAGATGATTTGCCTGATTTAAAACAAGGTAATCTCTGGGATTGCCAGTTTGAGGCACTCGGAGTACTTGAAGAATCTTTGACAGAATCCCATCAACGAGCCCTAATCCAGATGGCAACAGGTAGCGGGAAAACCTACGTCGCTGTCAGCAGTGTATACAGACTCATTAAATTTGCTAACGTCAAACGCGTGCTTTTTCTTGTAGACCGCAATAATCTCGGTAGACAGGCACTCCGTGAGTTTCAAAATTATACAACTCCCGACGATGGTAGAAAATTTACTGAACTCTACAACGTTCAACATCTTTCCAGCAACATTATTGACGATACAAGTTCTGTCTGTATTACGACAATTCAACGTCTCTACTCAATGCTAAAAGGTGCTACAGAGTTTGAATCGGATGAGGAGGAAAGTTCCGCTTTTGAGCAGGAAACTGAAAATGCACAGCCACAAGAAGTTCGCTATAACTCGGATATTCCTATTGATACGTTTGACTTTATCATCGTTGATGAATGCCACCGTTCTATCTACGGCAAATGGCGGCATGTTTTAGAATACTTTGACGCATTCATTATCGGTCTCACTGCAACACCATACCCACAAACGCTCAACTTTTTCAATCAGAATCTTGTCTATGAATACCGTCACGAACAAGCCATTGAAGACAATGTAAATGTCGGATATTACGTGTATCGAATTAAAACCGATATTACGGAAAGCGGTAGCACGGTTGCCGAGGGAAGTTATGTCGTAAGACGGGATCGGGAAACTCGACGACTTACATGGGAGCAGTTAGATGAAGATGAAACGTATACAGGAAATCAGTTAGACAGAGAGGTGGTAGCGGAAGACCAGATTCGCACAGTTATTCAGACTTTCAAGGATGTACTTTTCACAGAGCTCTTCCCCGGTAGGCACATAGTGCCGAAAACGCTTGTTTTTGCAAAACACGATTTCCATGCTGAAGATATTGTCAGGATTGTCCGAGAGGTATTTGCAAAAGGTGATGATTTCTGCCAAAAGATTACATACCAAAGCGACAGACCAGAGGATCTCATCAGAAGATTTCGGACGCAATACAATCCACGAATTGCTGTAAGTGTTGACATGATCTCTACCGGTACAGATATAAAACCGCTTGAGTGTTTACTCTTTATGCGGTCTGTGCGTTCAAGCGGGTATTTTGAGCAGATGAAGGGACGCGGCGTGCGGACTATTAAGCCTGAAGACCTGCGATCTGTCACAGGTGATGCGACTGCAAAAACACACTTCATTATCGTTGATGCTGTCGGTGTGTGTGAATCTGTCAAAACCGATTCCCAATCACGTCCGGGCAAACCATCTACGACCGAACCAAACGGACCACCAGACAGAGATCCTAACCAACTCATTGATGGTGTGAGCCAAGACCAAGTCATTGAAACCGGATTTGAGTCGCAAAGTTATGAACAAGCCGCTACAGTAATTCACGACTTTAAACGGTTTATCAATGAACACATAGACGAATTACCAGCGTTACAGATCTTATGTGAACGTCCCGGAGCGCAAGGCACGCTGACTGAAGACAAGTTAAGAGAATTAGAAGAAGCATTGCATCAACATTCAGTCAGTTTAAGTCGTGAGTCATTATGGATGGCTTATCAAAGGCGGTCACCAGAGAACGTTCATGGAACCGCAATACGACGGACAGACTTAATATCACTGGTGCGTTTTGCTATGGAATATCATCGTATTTTAGAACCATTTGGTGCCACTGTCAAACGCAATTTTGATGAATGGTTAGAGGGTAAAGACTTCACAGAAGAACAAGTTAACTGGCTTGATTGGATCCAGGAATACATTGCCACATCACTTGAGTTTCGAATAAGTGATTTTGAGTACACTCCTTTTGCACAGCGGGGTGGTGTAGCAAGAGCCGATCAACTCTTTGGTGATGAACTTGAGGATATGCTAACAGATCTTACAGAGAAACTGGTCTCCTAATTTCGTCTTTGTAGAAGCGATTACTGGTAACGATCATCTGTCCAAAACGCTTGGAACGGACATGCATTTTGTGCTAAAATTAAGACAGTACGTTTTCTGTTTTACGCACTTTTGACTGAAAAAGACACTACGTTCAATCGGAAACATCTCACTAAAATCCAGCAAAGGGAACACATGAGCAAAATGAATCCAATGGATTTACCTCTGAATTGGCAGATAGTAAGGTTTCAGGAGGTCGTAAAGTTTACCAAAAAACCAAAAGACTTACGATATTCAGAGTATAGCGAAGTTCCGTTTGTACCGATGAACTTGATTCCGATTGCCACGTTATTTTCAGATAAATTTACACTCAGACCGACTAATGCGCTCAGTAGCGGAACTTATTTTGAACCAGGAGATATCCTTCTCGCTAAAATTACACCATCATTTGAAAATGGGAAGCAGAGCATCATTGAAGATTTACCAACGCCATTCGGTATTGCCACGACTGAAGTAATACCAATTCGTGAAGTTGAAGGTGTTAGTGATAGAGTCTATCTTTTCTATTATTTGTTATCTCCTGATGTCCGCGCATTGCTTACCGCGCGAATGAAAGGAACAACAGGAAGACTGCGATTAGGTGCAGAAACGCTTGCTGACTTGGAATTTCCACTACCTCCACTGGCAGAACAACGCCGCATCGTGGCGAAGTTGGAAGTGCTATTTGCACAATTAGACGCAGCAGTTGACAACCTCAAGAAAGCACAAGTGCAGTTGCAACGGTATCGTCAATCGCTTCTCAAAGCTGCGTTTGAAGGAGAGTTAACAAGCAAAGAAAAAGAAGTACATTTAGACAGTTGGGAAAGTATAAAATTAAGTGAATTCATCACGCTTGAAAGTGGTTCACGACCAAAAGGTGGTGTCCGGAATATTCTTGAAGGAGTACCGAGTCTTGGTGGTGAACATTTAAACAGCGATGGCGGTTTTAACTTTGAAAAAATCAGATACGTTCCTGAAAAATATTTCGAATCTCTAAACAAAGGACAAATTAACCTAAACGATATTATTATAGTGAAAGACGGCGCGACAACCGGAAAAACTAGTTTTGTTGACAACTATTTCCCATATAATGAAGCTGCAGTTAATGAACATCTGTTTATTGTGCGGATAGACCCAAAGGTGGCCTTTCCTAAATTTATGTTTTATTATCTCTATAGTAGTAAAGGACAGGAACAGATTCTTTCAG
This sequence comes from Candidatus Poribacteria bacterium, assembly GCA_009839975.1. GTDB lineage: Bacteria > Poribacteria > WGA-4E > WGA-4E > WGA-3G > MSPOR6. The sequence continues at coordinate 411 of VXOP01000035.1, read as the reverse complement.
ATTTTCGAGGGGCTACTGTCGGTGGGATTTCTCGTAATTTTCCACTAAAGGTTACCGTTCCAATTCCGTCGCTTACCGAACAGGAACAAATCGTTTTTGAGCTTGAGCGGCACCTTTCAGTTGCTGATGAAATTGAAGCTACTCTTGATGCCGAACTTAAACGCGCAGAACGTTTACGGCAGTCTATCCTCAAACAAGCGTTTTCTGGTAAACTTGTGCCGCAGGATCCGAACGATGAACCGGCAAGTATCCTATTAGAGAAAATCCGAGATGAAAAAGAATATCAACAACCTAAGCGGAAAAAGACTACAACAAAACGGAAAACACCTACTTCAACAGATCAGTTGTCCCTGCCACTTGACTGAACTTTGTATTTAAACTAAGGTTGCAACTTCGTTTTGTCTTTCATGT
>VXOP01000198.1 GCA_009839975.1 Candidatus Poribacteria bacterium | reverse complement strand
AAGCACTGTTCTTCCTTGAAGGCGTACCTCCGCTTTTAATATCTGTTATATCACTCAATTTTTTTATTTCAGAACTAACACTTACAACAGCCTGTAATTTATCTTCAATTTCTTGCTTGGCTGTGGTAATAACTTCGCGGGCTTGAACAGTCTCTTGGTCCACCGTTTCACATTCGTTGACAATCTGCTTTTGCACTTTAAGTGGTGGGTCGGGGATTTTTATTTCTCTAAGGTTGGTTGAATTTAGTCCACCTTGAGCGGAACCTGTGATGTTTTGTTTTAGTAAATTCTGACCGTTCTGAGAAAAAAGAAAATTAAAAATATAATACTGCTTTAGTTGTGATTCACACCGTAAAAGAAAGACATGCTCATTCACCATTGCATTTTCATTGTTTAGTTCATCCCTTAAAAGTGCAATTTTTCCGGTTAATGCCCCATCTTTACAAAGCAAAATATCATTTTCTTGTAATTTGCCTCTTGTGCTGCTGTCATAAAAATCTAATGGAACATATTTAGGTGTGCTTAAGTCAACCCTACCAGTTGTTGGATGTATATGTTCTCCTCCTAAACTCCAAGCTCCGCTTGTTATATTTTCAACACCGCCTTTAGGTCTACTTCCAGTTTCAATAGTTTCTATCTCATCTCCTAACTTCACTAATGGATGCTGCGTTTCTATTTTAGTATGTTGTGAAGGGGTTAGACTAATGATTTTATTAAAATCTACGCGGTTGAAATTCAACATATCAAAGAGTTTGGCATAGTGACAGTGTTCAGGTAGTGAATCGATAGTTTCACCGATATAGTTTCGTTTAATTGCTGTGTTTATTTTTGCATTGTTATCTGGATCCTTTGGGTCAAATAGAGGTGTGATTATATCGTTGACCGTTTCTCCGCCTTCGTATTTAATGCCTTCCCTACCTTTGGCACTGCTCCACTCGTAGCCTAAAAATTGCTTTCGTTGTTTACTGGTATTTGGCGCATTGACAATTAGCACTTTACTTTCCTGCTTGTGTGCCAGAATAAAGTAGTAAAGTTTTTCTTTTTCTATGTTGTGAAGGTAAGCGATGAAACGTTGTGCTAATTCTACCGATTGTTCTGTTGGTGTTCTTTTTTTGAAGACATTGGATTTTTTCAGGTTTTTAATTTCCGTGCTTTGGTCGAAGGCTTGTCTGTAGTCTTTAAAAATATCGTATTCCAATAGGTTAGAAAGTGGCTCAAGACTGGTTTGGGCAAAAAGCTTAATGTATTCTTCATAAGGCACTTGGATATGTTCACAATAGGCTTTTATCGAGGAATGGTCTTGATATATCTCACCTTCCTCATCGCCTTCAAAAAAGGCCTCAACCCGATTCGCGCACTGATCTGCCGGTTCAAGGTCTTTTGCTTTCCATTTCCGTCTTAAAAATAGGACCACTGTATTGGTACCTGTCTTACCAAAGGTACCGCTTCCCAGTTCCGCAATACTCACTATATCAAAGAATTGTAACAGAATCTCACGTGTTCGGTTGTGTACTGCTTCTGTATTGGACAAGATGCTGGAAGGGACAATCACACCAACAATTCCACCGGGAGCCATTAGATGATGAATTCGTTCTAAAAAGAAGCACTCAATGTTATTGGTATTGCTGTTTTCGCCTGTGGCTTGGATGAGTTGATACTGTTCTTTGTCTGCATCGCTCAAGGTTTGCAAAAATCCTTCCACAGCAAAGGGTGGATTTGCTATCAAGACATCAAAACTCTTTGGTGGGACATCAGGGTGAGCTGCAAGTGCATCGGCATCCAGTATTTTGATTTGCTCTTGACCGTGCATATACGCGGCGACTTTTGCCACTTTTGCTAAGCGATCTTCTTTTTCAATACCTGTGATTTGGCTATAATAGAGGTCCCTTTTCTGCTCTGGGACTGCCTTTTTGATTTGATATGCATATTCATTCAAGAAATGTCCTGAGCCACAGGCGTAATCAATTGCTTTAATTGGTTCAGGACTGTCTTTAATTTTTTGAGCGAGTGGCAAGGAGGAAACGATGAATTTGCAGATAGGCAATGGTGTGAAAAACTGCCCTTCGGACTGCTTGATACCGTTGTCGAGAAAGAACTCAAACATATCACCCAAGAATTGGTTTTGTTCATCTGTTTTGAGTCGTAACCCTTGCCACATCTGCACGACTTCTGATAAGACTGCAGTGTTTCTATCAAATAAGTCCTTATTGTGAGTATCTAAAAATGAGAACGCTGAGTTGGAGAAAAACTTTAGCTCTCTAAAATAGTCATGTATCTTTTTCTTGGTGGCGTTGCGGTCATTTTTGACGGGCCAAAATGCGGCATCAATTTGTTCACGACTAACGTAACTAATTTCTTCATTCAGAAATTTACGCATCCCTCTGTGATAGAGGTTCTGCAATCTGTCAACGAAATCGAAGTAGTCATCGGAAGCGGGTCCGTTCCAGTAGAATTTTAGGTCGTCTCTGTTTTCTTCCTCGTCAACTAATTTGCACAAAAACAGATTGACCAAGACCTCAAAGGCGTTTTCGCGTCTTGCGATGTTGTGCTTTCTTAAGATTGTTCGGAAGTCATGGTATTTGCTATCTTTATCAACGGCAACAATGGGTTTGGTATCCTCGGCGAGGGTATACTTACTTTTTCCGATATGATAGGCTTGGATGTTGTCTTCAAAAATACCTTTTTCTGTGAATTCTAATTTATAGGTATCACGCCAAACGGCGAAACGTTGTTCGGCTTTGTTCGCTTTATCAAAGGACATCAGATTTGTATCTTCTGCCAAAATCTGTGGATTGTCAAGATGCGGGATCAGTTTATATGAAAAATCTAACGCATTGTTAGTAAAACTGGAAGCGTATAAACATAGGTATTTGGTATCGGCTTCTTGGTGAACATAGCTGAATAACTGTCCTCCATCCTGTCGTGTTTCGTCCCATGCTTTTTCAAATTCCACACCTGCTGTCTTGCACTCAATAATCAGTAAAGGATTCATTTCTTGGTCTTTTACTAATATATCAAACCGTCCACCACTTGCACTGTGCCCGATTCTATAGGGTCGTTCAAGTTCTAAATGTTCGGGTTTGTACCCTTTGTCTAATAGTCGATGCACACACTCAAAAACTACAAAGTTCTCATTCTGTGAGAAGTTGCAGGTTTGGTGTTCGTGGACTTTTAACCCTTCAGGGTAAATAATTTCTTTTTTCTTAAAGTCAACTTTTAAGGTTGCCTCAGCAATTGATTTTTGGAAGATGTTGCCTTCTTCTGTGAAGCCGAGTGTTCTGAGTAGGTCTTTAAAGTTGCTTTTTGTTATCATAGTGACGTTCTTGTTGGTTAGAGATATTTTCGGAATTGGATCTGGTGCGATTAGATGAAGATTAAGTTATTAATTGGGTAATGCACGGGCGGGGAAACCCCGCCCCTACGAAACCAGACCTGGGAGAAACTGAATGCTTGTGATTAACTCACTCAAAGGGTTGCAATGTGCCATCTTGGACTATCAACGCCTTCGGTTCATAGACAGCATCTCCATCGGCATTAAAAGAGAATTTGCCAAAAACTGTGTCAAAGTCTTTAATATTGGCGAGTGCGTCTCGGATTGCAGTTGAATCTGTTGCGTTGGCATTCTTTATTGCCTCTGCTAAAATATAGACGGTTGAATATGACGCTGTGGCAAAGGCATTTGGCTCCATGCCGAATGTGTCGGTATACTTCTGAACGAAGGCGTGGTTTCCGGGTGTGTCATCTGTTGGGAGCCAACCGATGAAAGTGATTGCGCCTTCAGCAGCGTCACCTGCAGCTTGGACCTCAACGTCGGTTAAGGAAGTAATGATAATAGGAACAGATATACCGAGTTCGCGTGCTTGTATCAGTATTCCCGGTTTTTCTGGTGGTAACGCGGAGACAAAGACTACGTCTGGATTTCCCTCTTTTATTCGCGTTAATTGTTCGGTGAAGACTATATCTCCGCTCTGGAAGGTCTCTGGTGTGAGTGCTTCAATATTGTATTCAGTGAATGCTTGTTGCAGTGCATCTTCTCTATCCGATGAGAAGACATCGTTCTTGTCGTATAACGTTGCGACTCGTTGGTATTTGAGTTTTGCATGGGTTCTCTTGACACCTATGGGTGCCACAACATCTGTTGTGAGGGGAACACGAAAAACATAATCACTGATTGCCCCTAGACCGCGGGAGCCTGATGTAGAACTAATTGCGACGATCTGATTGTCTCTTGCAACCGGAAATGCCGCCGCAGTCGCGCTGGAGGATGCGGGTCCGATAATAACAGACACACCGTCCTCATGAATCAGTTTATTGAAATCCTCAACTGCTCCTTCTGGGGTGCTGGTGTTGTCTTCATAAATAAACTTAAATTGGGTGTTAGCGATTTGTGCCTCGTTAACTTCATCAAGAGCAAGGTCGTAGCCATTTTTCATGAGTTTGCCAGCATCAGCTAAGTGTCCTGTCAAGGGCAAAACGACTCCGATGGTTATCTCGTTACTCTGATCTTTTGTGGAGGATTGGATGACTTCGGTCACCTGATCACATGCAGATAATCCGACTATTATGGTGGCAATTGCGATAATAAGTGTGAATGTTCTCAAATCTGAAATGTTTTTATAGTTTGTTTTTTTCATAGTTATTCTTTCCTTTTTATGTATACATCTAATTGAGAATTAAACAATGTGTAATTATACACAATGCGTCTTGAGAATTCAACTGAATTAGAGAAATAATGGATGAATGTTGTAGAAAGAAGCACAATCAAGGATGAATGTGCTACAGAGGAAATCAAGATGTGTGATGTGCAGAAAAGAGCAACGATGCATGATTATTTT
>VXOP01000042.1 GCA_009839975.1 Candidatus Poribacteria bacterium | reverse complement strand
GTGAATACGATGCCCTTGTCTTTGAGACCCTAAATATAGATGGTATGAAAAGGCTCTGGGGACGCAAAGTATCCGACTTGTCTTTTGCACAGTTCTTGCTGATAATGGAACAGAAATGTGCAAAACATGGTAAGTCGTTCAAACAAGTAGGTAAGTGGACTGCCACGACTAAACCTTGTAGCGACTGCGGATATAAGAACAAGGACTTGACTCTCTTAGATAGACAGTGGATATGTCCTGAATGTAGCACACATCACGACAGAGACATAAACGCTGCTATCAATATCAAACAGGCTGGCTTAGCAGCCTAAAGTGGAGCGGACGTAAGACGGGTGAACCTTTAGGCAAAACGCTGTCCGCAAGGAAGCACAAGCCCCTACCTTTAGGTAGGGGGTACTATGATAGGTTGTATATAGTTTAAATCTCATGTACTCAGACCGAGTTCTTTACTGAGTTCCATCAATCTATTATTAACCTTTGTCTTGTCAATTCTGTTTTCATTCACAAATTCTTGGTATGGGGGTGGAAGCCTGTCGGGTATCATAGCCCGTGAATTCGCCTCTTGTAATGCTAATAGGACCATAAACAGACGCATTTCTGGTGAATAGTCTGGCATATAGTCTGCTACTGCTTCCCGTAAATCTTCTTCATTAAATGCGTTGCGTTTCTTTCGTTTCGCGATGTTATGACTTCGCTGTGCTATCTGATTAAGGTCATTTACACTCACCCCACGTAGTCTTGAGTCTCTTGCTATTTCTTGAAAATTCATCTCTTCACGGGTATGAAATCGGCAGAAAAACTGTAATATACCTGCACGACTATCGCGAATTGGTGGTAGCAAAACGACTTTGTGACTAAAGATGTCCGGACGCCGGAAAATAGATGGAATAAGGTCTGGACGGCTTGATGTTCCGACCCATATAACTCTCCCACGTAATGTAGCATCACTAATAGCATTCGTCAGAATAGTAGGAAGTGGTCTTTCACTGCTACCTGTCTTAATTGTTGTGTGATGGGGTGAAGCCTGTTCTATTTCATCCATAAATACAACAACAGGAGCGAGACCACGTATATAGTTTATAGCAGAATTCAAGTTCCTCTCATAACTGTTCCCATTCTCACTTATATTTATCGTCACTTCACTAACCTGATTAGCGTATCGGAGTTGAACAAATGCCATGTTAGTCTGTCCTGCTAACATTCGGGCTGCGAAGATATTTCCGTTTCCTGTTGGTCCGAGTAGAAGTATCCCACGAGGTACACGGCGCAAGTCATTTTCCTTCAAACCATCAGCAATATCTTCTATGAGTCTTGTTACATGACTTGACCAATGTTGTCTGGGATTTGAAAGGGGTTCGTGTACTTCTATAATCCCATGGCTGAATATCTTTACGCTTTCTCTGCGATAATTTGCAAGTAAGGGGCCTTCAACTTTCTGCTTCAATGAAGCTGCTTGACGGACTAAATCGTGTATTGCGAAAAGGTTGAGTCCCGCTGTGTCCTGTGCTAACGCTTGTTTATCACGCGCATTTCCGAGGTTTAACTTAACTTCTACTTTCTTGTCCGGCTCACCTTCCTGCGTAATTTCTTGTGGAATTGAGCTAATATGATCAAGGAACTTTAATCTGTGTTCGTAATCTGGAAATGGTACTTCTATTACAGGTATTTCCTGATTCACAAGAAAGTGAGGATGGATGTCAAAAGTATTCTGTGTTAGAAGAAGAATAATATGTTTCTTTCTGCGAATTTCAAGGTCTGAAGCCCAATTCTGGAGTTGGTGAAAGAAAAATTTAGCATTCTCTGGAATACCTGTGTCAGATGAATAATTACTCGGAGCAATCTGCTCAAGGTTGTCTATCACCAATCCAATTCTGACTCTCTCCTGTTTTAGAAGATCATGCAGTTTATTTGACAGATCCTTAGTTGGCAATGGGTCACTCCTATAGAAAGGGTCTTCATGTAACTTATGTATTGCTAATCGTGAATTAATCCTTTTCCTATCTTCAGTCTCATCAGGTACTCCTTGATCCTTAGGAATTAATCCGAGTAATTTCTGTATGTTAATCCAATTACCTACGCCTGGCCACATGAATCCTTGCGTAGCATTATATCCGAGAACTAAGCGACATCCGAGTGCATTGACTTGTTCCATCACAAAATCTAATGTTGGTAAATAACCGAAGTGTTCATCAAACTGTAGATCATCTACGTTAAAATGCAACAAAAACTGATGCGCTGCCGCGACATTGTATTGCGATTCGATATTTTCCCAGAACATATTCATATCTCCAGATCTTCCATCCTTTACATTATGTTTAATTTTATCCTTTAGGGTACTATTAGAATAGCATGAACTTATATCAGAAGTCAACTAAATCGGAGTTTGACATTATTCCAATTCTGTGATAATCTAAATTTGCTATAATTATGGTAGATTATGGAATTATTTATACACAATCAATAATACACCAGGCTGGTAGGTGCGATTTCCTAATCGCACCTGGACCTATGTAAAAAACTTCAATGAAGCGGATTGGTACAAATCCGGCAGAATACGCGTTTGGTATTCTGCATTGATAAGGATATCGCACCTACCGGGTATGAACGTGTATAAGTATTTTGATATTTCACCATAAATCTGGAGAAATGTGTAAATAGCATCATGGTAGAACATCAAATAACTGTAGGTATAATGGGGGGTTCAGCATCAGGTAAAACAACTTTTGCAGCTGCTTTGGTTGAACAACTTACCGATTATTCCCCCATTATACTTCATCAAGACTCCTATTTTCGGGATTGGTCAGAATACTCAGTAGAAGAACGGGAAAAGGTAATTACTGCTAACCATCCTGACGCTGTACATTGGGATGTACTTATTTCAGACATTGAAAAACTCAGAAGACTTAAAACTATTGAAACACCTGTTCCTGGAACTCGTGCAGCACAACGTGGAGATGATAAACAGGTTATCCAACCGAGTCGTGTCGTGATTGTTGAGGGACACCTAATATTCTGGAACCAACAACTTCGTGAGTTAATTGACATGAAGATATATTTAGATGTTGACGCACATGAACGCGTATTGCGGCGGATACTCCGTGATGTTGGTAGACACGGTGATCTTGAAAGAGTCGTCAGTTTGTATCGACGCGATGTTATTCCAAATTTTCCTACCTACACTGAATCTTGTAAACAGTATGCAGATATAATCATTCCTTACATGACTGCCAATCCAGTAGCACTGCAAACTGTTGCTTCGGGAATACGAAGCATGTTGAATTACCCGCGTAGTTGACACTCCCAGTATTGTTCAATTTTGGAGAAAAATACACATAATTTCTCAAATTTTCATTTGATTTTTAACTTGATTTTTTTTTTTGGCATAAATGTTATAATTAACAAACTTACACTGTTTTTATAAGTAATTTGTATGATTATTTGTTTGAACATGAATATTTTTGAGATAGTGACAACTTTTTGTGATTTTCTTGACTGAATTGTCCTTGTCATTATGCTGATACACAGCATGTGTTGACGAAGGAGGTATAGGATGTATCGCGATTTTTTTACGAATAAGTGGTGCTTAGGATGTATTGGCTTCTTACTTGTTGTCTGCATCAGTTGCTACCTATGGTATCAACATGTTACGGTACCTTACCGTCAACAGGCAATAGAATTAGATGAAACATTGAATAGATCAGAAATGTCCCAAGACAAGCAAGAGACTGTTCCTATAACGGGACATACAGACACTATTACAAGTGAGACGCTTCATGAACGAAACAATAATGAAACGCAGCAGACTGAAGTTGTTTCAGATATCGTGCCTGAGAAGAAACCTGAAGTGACTTTAAATGCTCCATTAGAAACCGATACAACAGATACCTCAGAAGAAGTAGCGATTTCTCATTACGGGTTTGGACCTTATCCTAAGATACCTGAAGGAATGAGTTTTATTCCATGGGAACGTATTATTTCCGCAGACCATGAATTAATGCAAAGAGTGTGCATCAAACTATGGGAGGAGGGTATCCATTCTGATGGCGCAGTGATTGAGAATGGATTAGTTTATCCAACGGTTCGTGGTAGAGTGTATATTAAAGGCGGTAATATACTAAGTCATCCTGATGACAATCTTCAATTGATTCGAGGTAGATTACCTGATCTATCAGATTTTGATGTATATAGTTATGACGAGGGTATTGAACCGTATTCATATTTAAATATAGAGAGGCAAAAATGAAACGATTACTTCTGTTTTTATTTATTGCTGTACTCATTTGGACAGGGACTCTAATCTATGCCTTACGAGGTCCGAATGATTATGGTGACATAATAAACCGTGATGCAATGTTTGAATATCGTAAAATTGCTGGTCTATGAACGATTCATCGGTCTTTGGAAACGCTGAAAGATAGAAGCTGATGGGTCATCTGCTTCTTGGTATCCGAATATGAATCATGAGAGATCTGATGTATAAATGATACTATCTAATTTCAATCAATTTTGATATTCTATTTTTTGCGTAAGTCTCGATTTTATTATAAATCCAACCAACACATTCAAGACAGTTAGTAGCATTCAACGATATTGTCTTTTTGACACTTGCATCATTTCATAATGACAGACGAGTGTCAGTTTGACATTCTGGTTGCTTTAGTTTTTTCTGCTCTATTCTATAATTGTCCGACTTACCATTAATGAAGAACCTTCAATTATCAAGTAAAGACTTCTCGAAATCATCTCTAAACCCTGTCACAGACTAAGTATTAGATACATCTTTGCTACTTTCCAATTCTGTTGTACTGTTTTGGCATCATATTTGCTTAAGTAGGATTAGT
>VXOP01000027.1:3633-4874 GCA_009839975.1 Candidatus Poribacteria bacterium | reverse complement strand
AATTTGCCTGACCTAATATCTTGAAGTAATTTTTCAGAATATACCTCTGAACTATCCCAACGTCGACAGAATGAATTTCCTCCACTAGTGACACCTGAAAACCAGTAGTAGTTAGATATATCGCGTAGATCATGATTTTCCCATGCCAACTGTCGAGTCAAACTAGAAATAAGATCTCCAATTGGGGTATTTTTACCTGTTTCATCATTCTTACTTGTTCGTTTTATGTATCCAGTTTCCATGAATTTAAATTGGTCAAAACTAACATCTGCTGGATCAGGTATACCAATAAAGGAAATTACATTTTTATACAGTGTCCATGTAGCAAGATCGGCAATACATAGTAAATCAAGACATTCGCGAGGATGTTTTACATGCTTCATATCATATGAGCGTAAACTATTTTCCACATTGTCTTTGGGAGTTGATTTTGGATTCTTCCATGAATGGGAATGTGCCAATAATCCATAAATGATAGGGGCATACAATTCTGTATAAGGTGTTCCATCTCGTTTTTTATATAAGTTTTTGATTTTTGAGGATGTTTCTACAGCTTTCTCAATATGTTCTGTTTTCAGTGTAGTCTTACATTCGAATGCCGCAACAACACCTGCTGCGATGTAATGCTTTTTGTTGAGTAATTTCTTTGGATAAGATTCTTTTAAAATTAATATATCTACCTGAGGACTTGTATCCCCATCATGATTAATGATTATTCCTTTTTTGACGATTTTATAAGTAGATGGAATCCATCCTTTCAATAGTTCAGCCCAATTTTCCTCACCTTGATCTCCAGCAGTTGACGGATCTTTAGAAGCATTTCAATAGATACGTTCATATTCAGACTGCATGTTTTCAGTAGCTTGTTTCATAAAATCATATAGATCATGAGACTTTTGATTGTCATTCATATTATTTCCCTATCGCAATAAGTAGTTGGGGATTTTAGATTTCTGATTTTCTATTCAAAAATTGTATATAAGTATTGAATTGTTTTTCAGTATCGCCTAAAATGCCCATTGACCCAGGTTCCTTCTCTCCAGTGTCCTTTTACGTAAGTTGTTTTTTGAGATTCTATAGATGTAGAAGATCCTTCAATGAAGGCTACTGCTATAGTTCCTGCCATATAGGCAATACAAGCACTTCCTACTAATATAGGAGGAATATATGGTGCTGCTACCTTCACTCCTTTTGCTGTTGTTTTTGCTGCGGTTTTTATCCCTTTTGCAGACTTATTTACT
>VXOP01000027.1:0-3623 GCA_009839975.1 Candidatus Poribacteria bacterium | reverse complement strand
TCCTTTTGCTGTTGTTTTTGCTGCGGTTTTTATCCCTTTTGCAGACTTATTTACTGCGGTTTTTATCCCTTTTGATGTTTTCTCTGCCGTTATTTTCATAACAGGTTTTACTCTGTCAGAAATATCTAATACTGTCCCTGTTGTATATCCCATTCCTTTTGCTGTTGTTTTTGCTGCGGTTTTTATCCCTTTTGCAGACTTATTTACTGCGGTTTTTATCCCTTTTGATGTTTTCTCTGCCGTTATTTTCATAACAGGTTTTATTTTGTCAGAAATACCTAATACTGTTCCTGTTGTATATCCTATTCCTGTTGCAATTTTCTTCAACATTTTTATATCTCCTTGAAATTGTTTTATATGGTTAATTGCTATTAAAAGATAATCTAAAAGAATGTGGTTTCCAATTTTATGAGACGAAATCCCAAAACTACTTATTGGGACTTTTATTATACAAAACTTTTCTCCGTTTTCACGGATACACTTCACTGGGAACACTTGCTAATGAGATACTAGAACACAGATCACGTCAATAATTTTTGAGTGGTGTTATATCCGATCTTGTTGTTCTCATTGGAGACGTAAATTCTATTCCGATTTCCCGCATACATAAACTTACCACTAATTTCACACTGACAGGCTGAAACTTGAAAACATCCGTTCATAATCAATCATAACAAAACATTATTTTGAATTATACAATTTATTTTTTGAAATTGCCAATTCAATTTATACAAAAATTGACTAATTATGGGGTGGTAAAGTTATGGTTACTTATCTGACCTATTATATTCAAAAATAAGGAATGTCAGATATTATTGATGATTGGGGTTCCCAAGGCACCGGTGATAAAAGCACGTTAGGTGTTTTGGGAACTGGCAGAATCATGGCTTGTTTATGTTGGATTATGTGGACGCGAAGTGAGCTGAAAAATATTAAGCTCATAGTGAATGAGAACTTCTGCCAACACTCCTTTCATGAAATATATTAACCTATGATCACCTTTCTAAATGTGAGCGATACTCGTCGTTGTCGTTGGTGCTTGTGCCCATTCAACTCATCCGATTTTCTATGAGCGATTCCGTGTAACCACTCATACCTAGCTTCACCGCGTAAGACAATGAGACTCCTTGGTGCAAGCCACACCGGAATCTTTTTCTGAATGTCATGTTTGTTCGTAAAATCCATAACACAGCCTGAACCTAAACTTAAAGACACTATGGTATCCTTGAAACAAGGTTCGCAATCTATATGTGCTGTAATGCCTTGCCCAGGTTCGTACTCATTGACAATTACCTGATCTGCTATCTCCTGCATGTACCCGTCTTTACATAAATTGTGGCCGAGTCTTTTCAACCATTCTGGTAATTCACCAATACGCATATCAAGGTTCACTTTTCGTGCTTTGTAGTCATATCTAAAGCCATAATGTTGAACCTTCCGCTTTAGGTCGTCACGCCATGGTTGTTTGTCAATTTGTTCTAACAACCAATCATGTTGATCTTCAGTTATGTAGTTTTCTACATACAGGAGACCACTAATTGAGCCTATCGTTTCATCGTTTCTTATCGGTTGTTGTGGTTGAGAAGGTTTCTTATTGGTAGAAAATAGCGATAACTGTTCTGTGGTCTGTTGCACGGTCACAACTCCTTTATAATATTACCTTTTGTGAAATATATCATAGGACACTTTAACATTATAATGTTTCCTGCCCTGTATTAATCTATCATACGCTAAAGTTGCAACTTTAGGTACATCTTGGGTAGTAAAATTAAGGAAAGATTTGAGAGCATACCATCTCCTTTGGAATGCTGGAACCACAGGATCCTGATATACCAGACATATTTTGCTATCCTCGGACTGTGAGGTAAGTAGATTGATTATTTCACTTAAATGTTTAATGTTTGCTGGATTGCTGAATGTATAACTCTGAAGAAAGTAACTGAAGTTAAATATAATATGTGTGTCATCAGGATTCCCCATTTCAATACTGTTCATAAACCGAGGTAAATCTTGGTAGTTGGTTATTAGATAAACATTTTCAAAAAAAGGAGATGAACTATATCTGTAGGGACCATGCTGGTTGATTGTAAATGCCTTGTTACACATTGATGTCGAACTGTCAATACCTATATAAGTGATGTTGTGTTGGCTTGTAGCAGCCCAAAACGCGATACCCGAAGTTAAGGGACCACACCCAAAGTCAATAAATACAACGTTATGACTTATGGGTGTTAGGTAATGCCTGAAAATATGGTAAGTGCTAAAAAGGTGCATAGGCATATAATGTACACAATAGAGTGAGACCTTATCTTTTGGAGTAAAAACCCCATATTGTTTATCAACAGACTGTTCACTAAAATTAGTCGTCCCACGATCCAATATATTTTCACTCAGTCGTTTGATCTCATCAATATTAGGTAGGTCGTACAGACTTACCACGTCTGGTCGTGTCTCTCTAAACGGCTGAATTACTTGAATTTGAAATAGATTTTGTAGATCGTCACTGGGTTTATAGTAAGTATGTTCGTAAGCATCATTATATATATAGGACATATTGAGCACCTTTCAGTATAATAGATAGATCATTATTTGTCAAATAGTTTGGTTTGCAAAATGCACGTGGCAGTATATGCACGTGGCATTCGGCAGATTTAGCTTCTCTCTACAAGGGTTGTAATGAGAATTCGTTGGTTTTGGACATTCATGGTGTGTCATCTATACAGTATTCGTTGATTGTTGTAAACAAAGGATAAACTGATGATTCGTTGCACACCATTTTAATAGTTTCACTAAGCCTCAATAATGGTACTTATGATATGACGATAAAGGTAATATATGATGTTATATTTGAGCTCATTATTGTGGAATTGCTATAACGCCAGAACACTAAAATAGACATGATTAGCACTGCTCACCATCTCTCTCAAATTGTAGAGGTCGGAACATCTTACCTTTCCAATCAGAGAGTTTGCTACCATCAGCAAGTTCATAATCTTTCGGGGGAATTCGTACATGTCTGCCATCCGTAAGTATATGGATAGTATATGGTTCTATCGTTACGTGAACCCACTGAACGTATTTCCAATACGGAGAATTCATATGATAAAAGCCACCAATTATCGTCCCAAGACAAACGACGCTTTTTCGCTTTCTTACCTGTGTTTGCATCTTTCGGATAAAACGGATTCATCGGTATCCAGAATTGAGATACATAACCATTGCTTACGTATTCTGGCTTCAAGCGAATAGGAAAATGATATTGATGTCCTTTATATACTGGATAGTCTATAGTGAATTCATTGCTTAGAATTGCTTCACCACCTATTTCGCCTGTTTTTGAAAGTGTCTTCAGTTGTCGCAACTTAATAACTTCGGTCAATAAACGCGAAGATATATCTAACATCGTTGAATAATTGCTCAAAATCTTTGCTGCATCCTCTGATGTACTAATGTTTTCTATCTCTGACAAGCCACATACTAATTTATCCTTCCTATCTTCCCATAGTTGTTTACCCATATCATCAACTATAGGATATCCATCTTGTTCTCGCATTGTTTTTTCAAGAGAGTCTAAGCTATCATAAGCTTGAAAAAGAAAAGATGATGTGTTACATTTTTCACGC
>VXOP01000121.1 GCA_009839975.1 Candidatus Poribacteria bacterium | reverse complement strand
CTACCGACGTACGCCAATGCTTCACCTATTTGATTGAAATTCTCTATAGTTGATTTAAGAATTTTCATATCATTAAATACAACTTTACCTGTTACTTTAACGAAACCTGCCTTCTTAATTTGCTCAATCTCTTGATATATGTTCTCTGCTGAAATACTAAGAACTTTACCTGATTTATTAAGCTCTTCTTCAAAAAGTGTGTAGGCATAATCATGAAGATACCTTTTTTCTTGCATACCCGATTCGGATTTTAAAATATCCGCCATGATTCGCCCGCTCCCAGTTGGAGCTTCTTCTATTGGGTTTTCTTGTTTTGTGTCCTCTTGATAATCTATTAGATACTCTGTAATTCCTTCAAAAATCTGAGACGAAATAGAATACATTTTATACTCATCCAGATAGATGAAACTTTTAATCGTTGACACGGCGTCTTCTCCTCATATTATCTTCATCATACAGTTTGCTGGTACTTATGATGGATCAAGTCGCAACACTAATTCTCGCTATTGCGGCAACTGAACCTATAATAACTGTTGCCGCCATGTGATTGCTCCTCAGTTTTTTACTGAATTTTAATGCCCCTTATTAACAATATAATAACACTTCTGGACGAATAAATCAATCTTACAAGTGATTACTAAGGATTGATAAAAACTAAGGTTTTTAGTTCCCCTTTTGATTGGCTTTGCAAATCATTTATCAAAGCATTTGGGTTTCTGATTTTACCCTCAGGATCATAAATAAAACAAATAAGAGTCTCACAATCTGGATGTGCCTTATATTTCTTAATATCAATAATTAACTGTTCGCCAATTTCTTTATCCGCAAGTCCTTTACGTGTCATTTTAACTTCAATGCCTATTTTCTCATACTTAAGTAGAAAATCAATTTTTGCTGATTTTGTTGCATAACTTGGAGTCGGTTCTTCGCGTCTAATATCCTCAAAATATAAAACCAGTAAGGCATCTAACAAATCTTGCACATCATATTCGTCTTTAACGGCAAGGGTTTCTCTGCTATTATATCTGTTCCTTAATTTCTTAACAATTGAGTGGAATTTTGAAATCACTTTTTGCAGTGTCTCAATAGGCTTTTCTATTCCTATCTCAAGATACTTTGCCGCTTCGTTTTTATGCCATGGAAATGCTTTGCTGCAATATGGACAGAAATCTGGAGCTGTCTGTTGAGACTCTATAATCATTCCAGTAGCTTTCCGCAAATTACCAGGTATCGGCTTGTTGCACTCAGGGTTAAGACACTGAGTAATAGTTTTTTCTCCACAACGATCACAATTGTGTCTATTTAATTCAGAATACTTATGATAATCAGCGTTGATAACATGTCCATTTAAGCATACTTGCATCGTGTCTTGCTGCTCAGTACCATGCCTATTTTTTAACATAGGTTTCCTTTCCTTCTGTGTTTAAGTTATTTATCTTAAGATTCACGCTTTGCTATAAGTTCTTTACAACGCGTGTGGGACTACCCCAACCCAGGCAACTCCGCAACAATATCCACCGTCTCCAAACTCACCGTAATCACCTGTCCAATCAGCCGGACAATGTATTGTGGATCATTCGCGCGATTCGGATCGTTGACGATACCGCTGCGTTTGTCCGTTTTTACGCAATACTGATTGATGACCCACTCCAACGCGGAACGGGTGCCAAGGCGATAGTCATAGGTTTTGGTAGGGATACCGTCAAGTATGAGGAAATCGTTATAAACAAGCGAGGTTTTGTCTTTGGAGAGTTTCATCTTCTCAACACGCCAATTGAGCGGAACGTTCGGGTTCTGTACTAACTTCAATTTGTCGTATTCAGGTTGGGACTCGTAGTTGACGTGGATTTCGGCTAACCGTGCGCCAGCGTTGGCAAAACCC
Source organism: Candidatus Poribacteria bacterium (assembly GCA_009839975.1). Taxonomy (GTDB): domain Bacteria; phylum Poribacteria; class WGA-4E; order WGA-4E; family WGA-3G; genus MSPOR6. The sequence continues at coordinate 3,009 of VXOP01000121.1, read as the reverse complement.
CAAAAGTCTTCAACAGATGGTGCAAACGGGATATGCGGCAGGTCACGCTTAAGGTTCGCTTGGTATTTCTCGCGGTACTCGGGATGGTGTAAAATGCCGTAGACATAGTGGAAGATGTCCCACTTGCTGATAGCATCGTCTTTGTAATGTGTGCGGAACTGTGTCAATGCCCAATCGGTGATATTCTCGCGGCGGTTTGTACCGTTTTCATCATAGGTGTAGAAGGGAAAGCATTGAGATCCACCTTGCGGTAAAGCATCAGAAATTTTGTCTGTCATCAGAGCAAACATTTGCCAATCTTTCCCAACCTTGAGCCATATCATGCGATTTTCACGTTCTGTTTCTGGGTTAGGAAAGAAGGATGGAAAAACATGGACTCTTTGATTCATAACACGGTCGAAAAAGAGATTTAATTTTGTGAAAGGTCGGTAAAACGACTGTCGGATTTTGGTATCTGCAAATTCTGCGGTTTGTCCACTCTTCAAATACTGTTTTAAGCTTGAAGTCCACTTTATTTCAGTATCATCAGACACCACAAAATCATCAAGTTTGACTTCTCGATCTGTTCTTTGTGTCCAACGAGCGACTTCTGCGTTGTAATTTTTAATCATTCTGCTTGTATTTTCGGTGAGTTCATCTCGATCAAAGTTGCACACCCATGCATCACGACCAGTGCAAACCCCATAACTATAGTTTTTGAAAATTACATTCGCTTCCGTTTCTTGCACTGCTTTTGCTTCTTTGCTCCCCATCGGAATAAATGTGTCAAACTCAGCGTGAAGTCCTTCTGTGAGCCATGTGTGACGTGCGTCCGGTTGAATTGGTTGCCATTCAATACCACCTACGTGTTGACGTTCATTCAGAAAGTCGAATTTCTGTTTTTTGTTCCATAGGTCATCGGTGCGATAATAGAAGATTTGCGGTGCATTTGACGAGTTTTCCATTTTCTTGACAAATAGGTTGACACTCACACCTACTCGAATACCGAATACATTGGCATCGGAGACCTTCAATCCCTTACGCGCATTCCCGCCTAAGTCCAGAATATAAATCGCATCGCAATCTTCCGCGAGATGTTTCCGCATACCGTCAAACGCGATACCGTCAAGGAAACTGTTGTTTGTAATGAATGCCACAATTCCTTCCTCGCCAATTCTGTCCAATGCCCATCGAATCGCTTTGACGTAAGGGTCATAGAGTTTATTTCTATTTGTCGCTATAGAGTCTTTAGCATACGTCTCCTTGATCATTTCATCCATCGTCTCGTATTTGCGGTTTTTGTTGTTGTCGTTCTCATTTACTTGTCCCATATTGTAGGGAGGATTACCGATAACCACAAACATCGGCGTCTGCTTTTGCTTTTCAACGCGTGACGTATTTTCAGCAGAAAATAGCTGCATCTGCTCTGCTTCTGCCATCTCAAACGTATCTACGAGACAGACACCTTCAAAAGCGGCGTATCGTTTCATTGTCGTGAAAAACTGATGTTCAATGTTAAGGCTGGCGATATAGTATGGCAGAAGCATCACCTCATTGCACTGCAGTTCTGGCGGGTCAGCGGTGTACTTTCGTTCCAGTGAGATTGGATCAAGTTCCTGTATAATGCGGACGATGAAGTTTCCCGTGCCAACAAATGGGTCAATGATATGCACGCCGCTATCGTTCAGAGAACGTCCAAACATTGTTTGTCCAATGTGTTCAACGCTTTTGACCATAAAGTCAACAATCGGTTGGGGTGTATAGACAATTCCGTGCGTGTCTGCTACCTTCACAGAGAAGCCTTGAAAGAACTGCTCATAAACGGCATTTAGGAATCCCTGTTTCTGTGAGAAGTCGGTAATCGTCAGCGCGGTTTTCTCTATTGCCATATAAAACCGATTCAAAGGACGAAGAAACTCGGATCGATTCAAGGTGCGTTCAGTAAGCACGTCAATGACGGTTTCAATCTCGCGTGCAATGATATTTCTACGGGTGAAGTCACGGTTATCAAAAACGGTCGCGAAAATCCGTTCGGTTAACAGGTGTTGAATTAGCATCTCCTCAACTGCCGCGATGGATAAGTTCGGGTTGATAGAGTTTTGGCACTGTTGATGAAACTTGGTAAAGACATCATGAAAATGTGGATTGTTCTGACGTTCAGTTTCAATTAATTCTGCTAACTTCTCACCGAGTTCGGGGACAATTTCTTTGAATTCTGCGACAGCGTCATGCCATGCCGAGATGTTTTCTTCTTGGTATGCAAAGAATGTCTGGAGAACGTGGACAAGGTTTTTTGGATCAGTTATGTCTACGTCTAGTTGTAGCTGTCCGTTTTGATAGAGAAGTGCATGTGTCGGTGATTGAAGCACGATGTTTTTGGAGGGGTAGCCTGCCGCGAATTTCTTGTCCGCTTCAATGTGTAGGTCGTCTTGTGTATCCTTTGCTTCCCAATAGCCGTGTGGTAGACCGTAAGCATCAACGATTTCACCATCAGGTGTTATTCGTTTGTTTTCGGGAGTGTAGATCGTCTTCTCACAGAGAAGGGTTAAGTGGGATTGTCCGCAGTAGTGTTGGAGTAGGTTTTGAAATGCAGCCCGGACACTGCCTTCATTTTCTGCACCGAGTTGTGCATATCTTTCGAGTTCCGCGTAGTATGTTTTTATCGATTTGTGTGTGGGTTTGATACTGAAAAATGGCATGTAGTGTCCTTTTTATGTTTACTGATGTTCGACGCAATGCCAATTATATGTGAATTGGTATGTGATGGCAAGAGGAAATACGCAATCAAAATTGAAACTAAAATAGCCACCCAAACTTGTAGGATTTTGGTGGTTGAAAAAAGAGCGAAAATCTGATATTATTTTTACTAAGAAGAGAAGAATTTCCGTTCTTGTCGTCCTTTCAAAAAAGATAGTTATTCTGAAGGATACCTGCTTTATCTGCTTTTTGTCTTTAAAATGCTTATAACTACCCAAACTTAGTAATGGAATACATGTGTATGAAAAACAAATTATTTTTAATAGTGATAGC
>VXOP01000158.1 GCA_009839975.1 Candidatus Poribacteria bacterium | reverse complement strand
AATCAATATAGTTATAAACCATACTATCGTCGTAACTTACCACATATACAACCCCCAGGTGCAACCTTCTTCATAACATTCAACCTGACAGGATCAATACCGAAACACATCTATCAACAGTACATTGAAGAAAAAAGAAAGCTTGAAGCAGTAGAACAGAAACAAAATATCCAAGAAAAGAAACGTGAGTGGTTCCGAAAGTTAGAAGAAACATTAGATCAAGCAGATAACGGACCTGTATGGCTCAAAAACGAACAGATAGCTAAATTGGTAGCTGAGAGTCTTCACTACCGAGATGGAAAAGTGTTTCATTTAGATGCATACTGTATTATGGCAAACCATGTTCATGTGGTGTTTACTCCACTGATGAAGCAACCTTCTGATACAGCTGAAGGCACACAAACTAACAGTTTGTGCTACAATTCGCTATCCTCCCTTTTACATTCGCTGAAGGGTTATACAGCAAGGAAAGCGAATATCATTTTAGGGCGAAGCGGGGCATTCTGGCAACATGAAAGTTACGACCATTGTATCCGTAATCCAGATGAACTGCATCGGATTATCATGTATGTCCTCAACAATCCAGTCAAAATCGGTTTAGTCAAAGAATGGAAAGAATGGAAGTGGAACTATCTATCCAAAACTTATGATCTGTATCACAATCTGTTAGATTGTGTTTTTCGCTCTGTACCACAATCTGTTAGATTGTGATACAAATAGCACGAAAGGTAATCTATGAATTCAGAAATAACAATTAAGAAGAACATTGAGAACGTCCTAAAGGAATTTGATACCCAACCGATAAGAGATGCTGCAACACAACTCTTAGATATCCTCGGCTATCGTAGCAAGCGGATTAGTAATGATGCGTTAGATAATGAGAAATATAACAATCTCCTTGAATCTGCTCTTGAAACTACCAATCCATCTAAGAAGCTCTGCATTGAAAAATGGCAAAGCTATAGACGCATCATGCAAATAACAGATGAGGAGATAAAGCAGCAACAAACACCCGATCAGCAATTCTTATTTGAAAGCACAGACATAAACGAAAACCTCAGAACATCTTATATGTTCGTGGCTGTAGAACTTGATGGTGCTGCCTTTACACGTACCCAACTTGCGAACATTACCCGGTTCCTATGTAGAAAAACACCCTATTCAATTATGGTGATGTTCCGATACGGTGATTATCTCTCCCTTGCCATCATCAACCGTAGACATCACAAACAAGATAAGACAAAACAGGTCTTAGAGAAAGTCACCCTAATCAAGGACATTAACCTAAACAAACCCATACGCGCCCATATTGAAATCATCTACGACCTATACCTCCGCAACCTTATACTGACTAAAGAGGTAAAAAACTTTGATACACTTCACGATGAATGGGAAAAGATTCTCAACACAGAAGAGCTTAATAAAAAGTTCTATCAGAAACTGTTTGCATGGTATGAATGGACAGTTGAAACAGCAACCTTTCCAACAGACGAAAGCCGTGTCATAAAACCGGAGGAACATGTCATCCGACTTATCACACGTCTGCTATTTATCTGGTTTATCAAGGAAAAGGGATTGGTTGCAGATGAACTGTTTAGCAAAGCGCAAATCCAAGACCTATTGACAGAAGATGACTTTGATAGTGGTGATTCCTACTATCGCGCCGTGCTACAAAACCTCTTTTTCGCTACACTAAACACTGAAATAGACGAACGTAAGTTTAGCAAGGAAGGAAATCCTAATCACCGTAATTTCTCGCGGTATCGTTACAATAAGCAGATGCGCGATCCAGATAGACTTTTGAAATTATTTGCCAAAACACCATTCATCAACGGTGGCTTGTTCGATTGTCTGGACAGTTTTAAGGCAACAAAATTCGGAGGTTACAGAATAGACTGCTTTTCTGATGTGCATTACGATCTGTTATCCATTCCCAACCGCCTCTTTTTTGATGCACAGCAAGGATTGATTCCTCTCCTTGAACATTACAAGTTTACCGTTGAGGAAAACACACCGATAGATCAAGAAGTTGCACTTGACCCCGAATTGCTCGGTAGAGTGTTTGAAAACCTACTCGCTGCTATCAACCCGGAAACGGGAGAAACAGCGCGCAAGATGACAGGTTCCTACTATACCCCACGCGCGATTGTAGACTATATGGTGGAGGAGGCGTTAGTCGCTACGTTATCTCAAAAGTGTCAACCCACTGATACCAATGATGTCGCTTGGGACGAACGATTGCGATACCTTTTTGACTATGCAAAGATGTTTGACGATGCAAGCGAATGGTTTGATGACTGCGAAACAGACGCGATTGTCAAGACTATCTCTGAACTCAAGATACTGGACCCAGCAGTCGGTTCCGGCGCGTTTCCCATGGGCATGCTACACAAGTTAACATTGGCACTCAGACGACTTGACCCTGATAACACCCGATGGGAAGCATTGCAGAAACAACTTGCATTGAAGCGAACAGAAATCGCTTATGATACACAGGATGACCAAACGCGCCGTGAAGAACTGATTGAAATTGATGACACTTTCAAACGTTACCGTGATTCCGACTTCGGACGGAAGTTGTATCTGATTCAGAACAGCATCTTCGGTGTGGACATTCAACCGATTGCATGCCAAATCGCCAAACTCCGTTTTTTCATCTCACTTGCAATTGAGCAGGAACCGGACATCGGTGCAGAAAACTTTGGTATCAAGCCGTTGCCGAATTTGGAAACGCGATTTGTTGCTGCAAACACACTGATAGGCATAAATTTATCCGAAACAAAGGGATTGTTTGAAGATGATACTGTACAACAATTGCTGAAAGAAATTGACGCGATTCGTGAAAGGTTTTTTCTCACAAACAGCCGTGGGACAAAACGGAAACTTGAAGAACAGGAGGAAGAATACCGAGCACAATTGGAGAACGAATTGGAACGGCAGCGAATAGAATGGATAGCAAATCGACAACGGGAAATAGAGACGGAAATTGCACTACTTCACAATCCAGAACAACGTGAACAAGTACGGGGAAAGAAACAGAAGACATTTGAAGCGCGTAAGAAAAAGTTTGATGCCGAATTTGAAGATGCCCTCAAAATTGCGCGATGGAAACCTTACGACCAGAATGCAAAATCGGACTGGTTTGCCCATGAATGGATGTTTGGTGTCACGAATGGGTTTGATGTCGTGCTTGGGAATCCGCCTTATATTAATATTGAAAATCTTCCCGTGACAACAAAGGATTATCTGTTTAAGAACTATCAAGCATGTAAAGGGAGAACAGATATTTATATCGCTTTTCTTGAAAAATCTATATCTATTCTTAATGGAAACGGATTTATGAGTTTTATACTTCCTCTTGCTTTCGCCATGCAAAAATACGGTGAGAAAATGCGTGAAATTCTGATAGAAAATCATAATATTCGGGAAATCGTGGATGCAAGTAGTTATAGAATTTTCGAGAACGCGGTTGTTTACAATATTGTTCTGATCGTTGGAAAACACAAACGCCAAAACTTAACTAAAGTCCGATTACATTATAGTAATACTGATTTTGATGTGCGTGGTGGAAAGGAATTTTTGATTGATCAACATGCGTTTGCTGAACTCAAAGATTCTCGACTTGAAACAAATTCGAATGTTTTTGACAACCTTAAACTAAAAGAAAAAATATGGAAAAACGCTGTTCGTCTCGATCAGATTTGTCTTGTTGCTTATGGTGCAAGACTTAATCACCGTTCAGAAAAGTTGGGAAAGACGCACTACATCAGTCAGTCCAAAATTTCAGGCAGTAAACCATTTTGTGAAGGGAAAAACATTGAGCGTTACTCGTTTACTCAGGAAGGGTGGTTAAATTATACACCGGATGAACACTATAATCCGATGTTTCCAGAGTTGTTTGAGAACAAGAAACTTATGTTTATTCGAATTGTAAAAGATCAGTTGAGGTTTGCTTATGATAATAAAGGTTTCTACAACAGTCATACAGTTATTAACTGCGTCCGATTAGATTTGCTTGCAGATGCATCCCATATCACGGCACGACGCGCGGTCCATCAATCTGATTATAATCTCGCTAAGAAGTTCAATTACAAATATGTTCTTGGAATTCTGAATTCTGTCTTTACAAACTGGTATTTCTGCAACTTCTTAAGCGATAATTTAAACTTTTATCCGAATCATGCTAAAGAGTTACCAATTCCTAATGTAACCTCTGAGGAACAGCTTTCTATTATTGAACTCGTTGACAAGATCCTTGATGCTAAACATACTGATCCCGAAGCAGATACTTCCGACCTTGAAGATGAGATTGATAAACTGGTTTTTGAATTGTATAATTTTACGGAAGATGAGATTGCGATTGTGGAGGGAAGTATCTGAATCGCGGATAATGGCAATTACTTATGATTGTAAAGTGCCAACGCTTATTAGGGTCAAATTTTCGTAAAGTTAAGACAAGTTTTTTCGTTGAAATAAGGAGTACGAAATGGATAATATCATAGACAAAATTAGTTATGACATAAAGGAAATATATAATAACAAGGATTTTCCTATTTATATTAGGGGTGAAGCACGACATTATCCAACAATAAGTTCTACTCTCCATAGATATTCTAAAATAAAGTTGCTTAGTTGGCCTTGTATAGAGAATCCTAAATCTGTTTCTACTTCATATAAATTCTATGGGTGTGAATTTAAAATACCAGCAAAGATTTCTTTCAGACTTAAATATCCCCATCCTATCTTATCAAAGGCAGGTGTATCCTGTTCAACTATTGAATGTATTCTTGAAAGTGGAGAAAGGCAAGATTTTATTGAAAATATGCAATATGAAACGTTATATGATATAACACTTAACTTCTGTTCTTTTATTCAAGAAGATATTTCTGGATATAAATTTAAGAAAAAAGACATTGATT
>VXOP01000105.1 GCA_009839975.1 Candidatus Poribacteria bacterium | reverse complement strand
ACATAATTTCTGCGAAATAAATCAACTTATTGCAAGCCCGAAACTACTCATTGCGTTTAAGTATAACATTGTTTGATGTTTTCTGATAGAGAAATCACATCTCAATTCTCCATCTTAGTTGAGGGAGGTAATTTAAAACAAGGAGGAAAAAGTGGCTTATAGAATGATATTTATGAAGGTGATAGTCTTAACCATTATACTCTTCCCAAGTGCCGTGATGGCAGCCGGTCTGTCGAACAGTCTTGTAGGATATTGGCCCCTGGATGGTAATGGTAAAGACCAATCAGGTAATGGAAATGATGCAACATTGGAAACTGGCGCGAAATGGGTGCCTGATGGATGGATCAACGGTGCCATGGAAGTAGATGGCAACGGTGGACATGCAGTAGTTGATTCTGGATTTGAATTGGTTACCACAGAAATAACAGTTGCTGCAAGAGTAAACGGGTGGAGGACCATCCATTGGTCAGGCGTGGTCGTTGGACGTAGTGATACAACGTTCTGGATGGGTATTGCAGACAATGAAACACTGACCTATGTGTGGAATAATAACTCTGGTCAGACATGGGGATGGAAAGGTGCTCCCGCATTTCCACAAGACAAATGGTCTTTGATTGCAATTGCAATTTCTGCAGACAAGGCTACGAGTTATGTCTACGACAGAGACAGTGGAAATCTTGATTCCGCAGACAATGAAATTCCACACCTTGAGCAGACAGTCGTAAATCTGAAGTTCGGATGGGATGACTGCTGTGGGGCAAGGTATTTCAAAGGTATCATAGACGAGGTTATGATTTTTGATCGCACGTTAAGTGCTGATGAAATCACGGATTTAGCAGCTGGTGGTCTTCCTGTTGAAAGCAGAGGTAAACTTACGACGACGTGGGCAGCACTTAAATAGCTTGACTTAGGGACGTGGTTTCCCTGCCCGATTGGATTATTCCTTCGTAGGGGCGGGGTTTCCCCGCCCGCCTATATGTTGTATCTTCGTCCGTGCGAGTTCTCTTCCCTGCCTATATTGCACCTTCGTAGGAGCGGGGTTTCCCCGCCCGACTTAATTGTTCCTTAAATCAATATAAAGGAGAATCAACTGTGAAATGTAGACGAAAGGCATCCGTTGCAATCTTCTTAGTGTTATGTCTTTTTTCTTTCTACTCGTCAACAGCAATTGGACAGAACGAGAAGGAAGATGACTTAATTGGACACTGGACATTTGAAAATGGAGTAGAACGCAAAGACCTTACCAGTCATTTTGGCGATATAGAATTCAGAGGTGCTGAAGTTAAGGATGGGAAATTGCATATCGGTGATAACAAATGGGCGATTACCACCGGATACAAAGGACCAGAAATCGGCCCCGATAAAACGTTAGTCGTATGGATATACCTTGATAACCTTAATGTAACACACGGTGCACCTCTTGCAGTCAATAAAAGTAGTGGAGATACTTTTGATGCAATTGTCTATGCAGAACGACAACCGAAACGGTGGATGGCAGGTAGCAGTTTCTTTAGACGGACACAAGATGCTGTTCCCGGTTTTGAAGAGAAAGAGACTGGCAAACTCATACAGTTAGCGATATCTTATGAAGATGATGGTGGCACTGCAAAAATTGTGATATACCGCAATAGAGACATCATTGGTAACTACACACACGGACCAATTGTGTCTTGGGTGGAAGGTGATGTTGAGGCAATATTTGGTCCACGGGCATATATAGGAGGAACTGCACACGGTTGGGTTATTGCTCGTGTTGAAGATGCAAGAATTTATAATGCCGTTCTAAACAAAGATGAAATTGGAAACTTGGTTGAGGACACACTTGATGTTGAACCAAGCGGGAAACTTACAACGACTTGGAGTGCCATAAAACTAAGGTAGAGAGCTACATTTTATCTGATCTGTTTGCCATTCAAATAGTAGAATACAATTGAGAGTTTCTCAAATGTAATCACTCTCCAATATTCGGATCTAACGTCTTAGCCATCTCAAAATTTGCTTTTGCGTCTTCCTTTTCACCCATGGCATCTTTCGCTTTCCCTCGTTTATAGTATGCGCCTGCAAACTTAGGGTATAATTCAATCACCTTATCAAAGTCATCAATTGCACCTTTATAATCTTGATGATCATATTTCGCTAAGGCACGATCCCATCTTATGTAGACAATTTCTGGGTTAAGTTGGATTGCTTGATCATAGTCTGCTATTGCCTCTTGATACATACCGAGTACGAACTTTGCCTTAGCACGGCTGGAATAAGCGTAGATATACTCTGGATTTAGTTTTACTGATATATTAAAATAGTTTATTGCTTCTTGATACTCTTCATTTTCAAGTTCTTCTTCTCCCAATTCGTGGTATGTATATGCTTGGATTTTGTTGCGATTTTGCCATTCTCTTAGCGGTACTGTTGGAACTGTTGAGTTAAGTAATTTCTTGAGTGTATTTGAGGAAATAGCAGCACTGTAAGGTTTGTCGCCGATATTGCCACCAATTACGCTAACACCTATGACTTCATTGTTCTCATTTAAAATGGGGCCACCACTACCTCCATCTCCACTCCTTTTATTCATGCGTATCCATTTATCGTGATTACGGATACTATGAATAGTTCCCTTCTCAACTTTATACTTTCTGTCAATATATCCAATTGAAAAAACGGAGTCACCTTTTCTTGCTGTATCACTATCTCCAATAGACAGTGGTATTCCTTCGGCTGCAATTTTTAAAATCACAAGGTCATTATCAACATCATAACCGTGAACACCGGCAATCTTCCAAATAGCTTCCTCTTTTCTATGTTTAGCAAAAATGGCACTGGCAGTATTAACAACATGTATATTTGTCACAATCTTATCTTTATCAACAAAGAATCCACTTCCATTAGAGAAATCTCCCAAGACTCCTGACCAGACCAATATCATGACCGTTGAATCACTAACAATTTCTGAAATTTGTAATTCCTTATGTGAGATTAAATCCTTAAGATTTCTAAGTTGGATTGATTTACTGTAATCCTCCATGCCTTGGTGGTACAATTCTCTTACTTTATCTGAATATCCATTTTCAATTTCAATATCTGCAAGTTTGCACTTCGCGGTTGCCCTATTCTTGAAAGATGAATTATACTTGGAATTAATCTGTATTGATTTATCACAATCTACTACTGCAGCATTATACAATTCCCTTGCAACTTTTTTCTTCCCGAACCTATATTTTAAATCACCGATTGCTATTGTAGATGATGCGCGATTGCTATATGCCTGTGGATGATCAGGTCTGAGTTCAATTGCTTTATCACAATCTGATTTGGCTTCCTTATGCAATCTCATCGCTACCTCTGTACTTCCACGCTGAGATTCATAATCGCCAATACCGTCTTTTGCTGCTGCACGATTGCTATATGCAGTTGCATTTTTCGGTTCAAACTGAATCGCAGTATCACAATCTACTACAGCTTTCTGTAACAGTGTCAGTACCTTCTGAGAATTATCTTCGTCAGACTCTGTTTCTGCCTGATAAAGCCATATTGCAGATCGATTGCTATAGGCATTACCAAATTCAGGTTTATATGCAATTGCGTTATTGAAATCAAGCAATGCGCCGTCATGATCATCAAGAGCTAACTTTACTATACCTCTATTGCTGTAAGCAGTTGCATAATCTGGAACAATCTGTATTGCTTTATCAAGGATTGTTATTGCTTCCTGATATAAACTGGTTGCTGCATCCACATTCCCACGTCTGATTTCCTGCTCAGCAATCCCATGCTTCGTTATAGCAAGATTGCTATGTGCCAATGCATTTCTGGGATCAAGTTGGATAGCTCTATTGAAATCAAGGATTGCGTCATGGGGTTTACCAAGATGATAATTCACTGCACCTATACTTGTATATGCGTCAGTATCATGCGGATCAATACGTATAGCTTTAGAACAGGCATCCATCGCATTGACAAAATCACCCAGACTGTAGTAGGCATCACCACGTTCTAAATACGCATGACTATAATCTGGATTGAGCACAATTGCCTTGTCAAGGTGAGCTATGGCTTCAGTGTATCTATCATTATCCAGTTCTTGAACACCTAAACTATAGTGTGCCTCCGCACGAACAAGTATTCGTTTCTGCCATTCTGTAGTTGGTTCTACAGTGTTAGACTTTTTGAACAGTTCATTAAGCACACGTGATGGAATAGCGTAACTTGACTTAACTCTGCCATAGGGAACAATTACACCGATGACTTGTCCTCTATTATTGAACACTGGACTACCATTTATCCTATTAGATGTATCTGACTTTACTCTAAACCAGCTGTTGTCATCCCGGACACTGATTATACGTCCATCAGTCGCTATCACATCTTTATCAATATAATTTGGTATATAGACAGACTGGTCAAACGCAATTGTGTTACTATCACCTAAAATCAGCGGAGTACCGTTCCCTGCTACTTTCAAGACAACAATCTTGTTTTTGGCATCAAATGCAAAGATACCTTCTACTGTCCATAGTTTGTCATTGCTAATCGATTTTATAGAGATATTTCCAGGATGAGCAATAGCATGTATATTCGTAACAATCTTGTCTTCACCAACGAAGAAACCGTAATTCTTTCTGTTTTCATTCTCAATCAATACGATGCTGTCTTTTATTTGATCAGTACGTATGTCAGCAGTCAATGGGATATGTTGTTCCTTAACGGGTTTGTGACTTGTCAAGGAACACGCACTTATAAATACTAAGATGAGCAGCAAAGTATATGAGATTGTTTTGTCCGTTTTCATTATACTATGTATTTCTCCTTTAAATTCTTGTAATTATTACAGATGGATGGACAATTTTTGGGAAATCCACTTTTTTATTGAGTTTGTAGGATAAAAGTGCATCCAAAAAAGTGTATAGGTGAATCGCTCATTTTTAGGTATCCTACTGTCGTT
>VXOP01000110.1 GCA_009839975.1 Candidatus Poribacteria bacterium | reverse complement strand
GTCGTTGCTCTCACAATGCCACCATTCTTTTATGCAAATGTCAAAGAGTAGAGGAAATCATGCATTAACATCAACAGACATACAAGGATTTGAGATCAATGGCAACAGACAGAAAACTCCCAACACAAGAAGAAATTGAAAAGGATTTCCAAGAATTCTTCCAAAAAAAATACGGAGACGGTGTAAATGTTCGTCTCGGATATGTAGGCGGACAACAAGCAACTTCTGAACAAACGGAAGCAGAGATACCGGAACCACAGAAAACGTTCGATCTGAAATTTGACCTAAAACCGAAGGATATTAAGGAATACTTGGATAGGTATGTTATCAAACAGGATGAGGCAAAGAAAGCACTTGCAATCGCTGTCTGTGATCATTACAACCATGTCCGAGAGTGCCATGAAAACCCTGACGCTACCGATACCGATTATTCCAAACAGAACATTGTTATGCTCGGTCCTACGGGTGTAGGCAAGACATACTTAATAAGACACATCGCCAAATTGATCGGCGTTCCATTTGTCAAAGCAGATGCCACCCGTTTTAGTGAAACAGGTTATGTCGGCGCGAATGTTGACGACCTAATTCGTGAATTGGTGGCACAAGCGGAAGATAACCTTGAATTAGCACAATACGGTATCATCTATCTGGATGAAGCAGACAAAATTGCTACGCCTCCTAATATCATAGGTCGAGATGTCAGTGGTCGAGGTGTCCAGATAGGATTGCTTAAGTTGATGGAAGAAACTGAAGTAGACCTTAGCGGAGGACACGATGTCGCATCACAAATGCGCGCTGTTATGGAATTTCAGAAACGTGGAAAGGTGGATAAACAGGTAATAAACACCCGACATATTCTCTTTATCATCAGTGGTGCTTTCACAGGTATGGAAGATATAATCAAAAAACGTATGCATCAGAGTAGGATCGGTTTTAGTGTGGAGGTTACAAGTCAAAAAGATGCCGCTGCGGAGTATTTCGCGCATGTTACACCAAAAGACTTTATTGATTTCGGTTTTGAACCAGAATTTATAGGTAGACTCCCTGTGCATGTCGTATGTACTGAATTGGAAGTTGATGATCTATATCACATATTAAAACACTCTGAAGGTTCTATTATCCGACAATATGAAAATGCATTCAGGGCTTACGGTATTAATGTGCTGTTTTCAGATAATGGATTACAACGGATCGCAGAAAAAGCGATTGAACAGAAAACAGGCGCACGCGCGTTGATGACCGTCTGTGAGAAAATTCTGCGGAACTATAAGTTCGAACTGCCATCTACAGGCGTTGTAGAGTTTGTAGTGACAGCTGACGTAGTTGATACACCAGATGATGAACTGAAAAAAATTATGAGTGATCCTGAATATAACAGAACAAGTGTCATGAAAGAGCAGATACGGAGGTATGAAGGGAAATTCCATGCTGACCACGACCTGAAGATTGAATTTGATGACGATGCAGTTAAAGCAATCTGTCAGAGTGCTATCAAACAGGAACTTTCCATTCAACAGATGTGTGATGAGATTCTAAAGAGTTATCAACACGGGTTGAACCTAATTAAGCAGAATACAGGACAGACAGCATTCAGTTTGCCAAAACAGGTCGTGGATAATCCTGATCCAATACTTGAGAAATGGATTCGAGATTCTTACCACACCAAAGATGAAGCAAAGGAATAAATCCGACTATGAACACTTCACAGAAGAAACCGTCGCGCCCAGAACCGTTAGACCTTAGAGAGGTCGGGGCTCCAATTGATGGCAAAGAGCAGTTAAGCGATATACGACTCTTCTTTCAACTCCACGTTTTTTCCCATTGTTGCCATCCAGAAGTATTTATTGATTATATCCAACAGAGCAATTATAGTTCACCCGGTGCCGTTTTCTACGATGATTTAAATAATCCTACAGGTTTCGGTGTGCTTCTTGTCGATCCAGATCCAGCATCCTTGATGGAGCAGTCCCGTGTCCTAAAAGATATGCAACTTAAATGCAATCGTGAAATCTCGTATCGTCCAGAGATGACGATGATAGGTCGCACGTATTCAAGTGGAAGAGAACCTAATCTGGAAGAATGGCTCATCAACAAACCGATTAAGAATGTCTTCAACCCAAAATTTCCTTGGGCAATTTGGTATCCTCTTCGTAGAAGACCGGAATTCTATCAACTTGAACAACGCGAACGTGGCAGAATTTTAGGTGAACACGCAATGCTCGGTAGAAGTTACGCTGCAGGTGGATATGCAAGTGATATCCGATTAGCATGCTTCGGATTAGATACAAACAACAACGAATTCCTTATCGGGTTAGTCGGTCCGGAACTATATCCACTATCACGACTGATACAGGATATGCGCCAAACAGAGCAGACAACCAAATACATTGAATCCCTTGGACCCTTCTTTATCGGCAAAGTTCGGAAGAGATGGGGAAATGAATCCTAATTAGAGACATTTGACTTGTAGGAGGGAACTCCGATTCCCGACTTTCAACCTGATATTTCATCATAATCAAGAAGCAAAGATGAGAAATATACTTGCTATCTGTTCAAAAGAACTCTATACCTATTTTGTATCTCCGATTGCATATTTCGTGATTATCGTGTTTTCAGCACTATCAGGTTTCATTTTCTCGATCTGGTTGATAACGTATTCAGGTGAATTCTCTGGCGCAGATGTGATGCAAGTTGTCTTCGGTAATCTTGCAATTATTCTTCTCTTTTTTACACCTGTTCTGACAATGAAACTTTTCGCAGAAGAGAGAAAATTAGGAACGATTGAATTACTGCTCACTTCTCCTATAACGGATGGTCAAGTCGTTATAGGAAAGTTCCTCGCGAGTTGGACACTTGTTCTGATTATGATCGGTTTTACGCTCCTATTCCCATTCTTGACTTCCCGTTTTGGACCATTAGACATCGGCGTATTATGTAGCGGTTATCTCGGTCTCATACTTATCAGTTCCTGTTTCCTTGCATTCGGTCTACTCATGTCCTCAATGAGTAAAAATCAGATCGTTGCAGCACTCACCAGTTTCGGTTTTTTTTTGACTCTATGGGTAATAGGCATTCTGTCAAATAAATCAGGTACGATTGGCAAAATGTTGAGTTATCTCTCTTTTCTTGACCATTACAACGATTTTGCTCGCGGTGTTATCAAACTGAATGATGTTATATATTATCTCAGTTTCTTATGTGTATGTCTGTTCTGCACATTCAAATCAATTGAGTCTTCAAAATGGAGATAAGGTATGACTGATAAGAAAGTGGTAGGACCGGTATTCGGTTTTCTAACTCTAATTTTCTGTTTTCTATCAGTAACCTGTCTATTCCTGAATGCATGGGTTCTCTTTTGGATATTCTTGGTTTTCTTTGTTGCATCACTTAATATATTCGTTGTCGTCCGTTTGGATGAAATCCGTCATTTTTTTCGTAGTAGACAAGTGCGATATGGCACAAATGTCGCATTAAGTGTTCTCGGTGTCATAGGAATTGCAATCTTCGTTAATGTTATTTTTGCACAAAGGTTTAATAAGAGAGTAGATTTAACAGAAGTAAAACGCTATTCACTCTCTGAACAGACAAAACAAATTCTTAAATCCCTTGATAAAGAAATAAACATTATCGCATTCTTTACTGAAAGCAACCGTTCCATACCGCTAGTAAAGCACTATTTAGATTTATACGCACATGCGACAAAAAACATCACAGTGTCTCTGAAGGATCCTGATGTTGAAAGTAACTTAGCTGACAAATACGGTATTGAAAGGGACGGATATACAGCTTTTGACGATGGAGAAAGGCACGAAATAACTTCTATCGTCAGTGAACAAGCATTCACAAGCACATTACTAAGAGTCATCAAGAATGAGACGAAGAGAGTGTATTTTCTTACCGGACACGAAGAACGTAGTATTGATGACTTCAGTAGGAGGGGGTATCAACAGGTCAAAACAGAATTACAGAAAATAAATTACGAAGTCCTCTCACTTTCACTCTTGAAAGAACAACAGATACCTGCTGATTGTGATGCTCTTGTTGTCGCTGGGCCAACCAAACCGTTAAGAAAGGATGAGATAGAAACAATTGAAAGATATTTAAATGAAAACGGTAAGCTGCTACTGTTATTGGACCCTTCACACAATTCCCCTAATGATGTAAATGATGGTCTGGTTCAACTTATGAAGAAATGGGGAGTGAAGGTAGGGAATGACTTAGTCCATGATCGAGTAAATTTTTTTCTGTTATTAGGAGGATCAACTGCCCTGGATTTACAGTTCGAACCGCATGAAATAACCCGTAATTTCATGCAATTGCAGATACCGTTTATCTATTGCCGTTCCGTCACACCTATGCCAGATTTACCTGATGACATCAGCGTTAAAACGTTAGCAAAGACAATGGGGCCAAAAGGTGTCAGTTGGGCAGAAACGGAACGTCAAACAGATGGCACCTTCAGCGATAATGGGTATACACCGAATGTAGATATTTCGGCACATGTTTCTGTCGCTGTCGCTGTTGAAGAAGTTATGAGGCGCAGCACTGAGGAGAAGGAAGCAGCAACACCGACCCGGATTGTTGTATTCGGAGATTCAGATTTTGCTTCAGATGTATTCCTGGCCACCGACGATCCAAATGTCCCTGCATATCCTCCAATTTTTAACGCAATCGTGAACTGGTTGACATTGGAAGATGATCTTGTCACCATTACTGAGAATGATCCCAGCAAACGCACTTTACGCAGACTGAATGACTATCAGGCGCGACTCGTTCAAATACTATCAGTGTTTCTCATACCTCTGACCGTGTTTATCACAGGAATAGTTGTTTGGTGGGTACGACGAGAAGGAGGTACAGGATGAGTTTCCGATCTACCTTTCTGATAATTGTCACGCTTACGGTTGTTGCAGTAAGTTATTTTCTTTTCTTTAACAAACCTACTGATGAC
>VXOP01000262.1 GCA_009839975.1 Candidatus Poribacteria bacterium | reverse complement strand
CTAATAGACTATTCAAAGACTGAACGGCCCCTACAACATCCTGCTGCTGATCTTGATTGACACCATCGGGGTTTGATACATAGTGAACAGGATCCCCTTTTGAATGGAATTGGACACCTTGGAACTGTCCAGGTAGGAATCCGCTGTGCCATTGACGTGTTGCTATCGGTTGATCCTGTCCACCACCAGAGGAAATAAGAACAACATATCCCGGTAGATTTTCATTTTCACTGCCGAGTCCGTAGAGCAACCAGGACCCCATACTCGGTCTACCTGAGATTGCAGTTCCCGTATTCATGAAGGTGTGTGCTGGATCGTGATTTATCTGTTCTGTTCGCAAGGAGCGCACAATACAGATATCATCTGCGAGGCTGCCGATGTGTGGAAACGCAGTGCTCATCTCTTGACCCGATTCTCCGAATTTCTTAAATTCATGTGTCGGACCGAGGCATTTTAGAGAATTGGCTTGTCCCTGTAGCTGCGCGATCGGTTGTCCTTTTGTAAATGTTTGCGGCATGGGTTGACCGTGCATTTCTGCTAGTTTCGGTTTATAATCCAACGTTTCTAAATGTGAAGGTCCCCCTGCCATACAGAGGTGAATAATACGTTTGGCTTTCGGTGGAACATGTGGTTCTGTAATAACCCCTTGCCATCTCGCAATCTTCGGGGAAGCATCCAATATTGATGGTGTGAGTAGGGATGCAAGTGCAAGTGATCCAACACCACGAACTGTTTTTCCTAAAAAAGTACGCCTCGTAAGACGTAGTTTAGTTTCTTCATTTATACCTTCTATCATACTTAATGCCTCCTGTAGTATATACAACCAGAGATTAACTCGTAAATCCTTTTAGCACAAACATAAAGATATAGTAGAGAGGCCACTGAATGATGGCGTATCCTAACCAGACGAATCCGAAGAACATAACTGCATAAGTAATAAAAGCTAATTTTGGATTGGTGAAGTGTATTGGTGGCGGATCCCCATCATCTTTATCTGCAAGTTTCCCCATCTTGGCTAAACTGCTAAAAAAGATTCCGCCGGAAACACCGACAATGAACGATAGCACCAGAGTTAGTCTGAAAAACCCTTTTCTCCAGTTGGGTGCATCTTCACTGTCATCTGTAAATTCAAAATAGATTCCACTGCCAATTCCAAACAGAATGAGTAGTATCGCAAGTAATATTAAAAGGGTTTTCACAACACATTTACCTATAAATTCTATGTATCTGAGGGATTTGCATAATGTTGACGGCACACGGAGTGTGCCTACTACTATTGTTGACGGCACACGGAGTGTGTCTACTACTACTACTATTGTTGACGGCACACGGAGTGTGCCTACTACTATTAATAATTACCTTTCACGTGTTCTTGTTGTTAAAAGACGAGTTATAGTGAAATAAGTCAACCAAACCAAGCCGCAAGGGATAGCAAATGCAACAAGGAATTCAGCTGCATGATATAATTGAGTCGTAAACGGTTTTTGGTAGCGGACTATCCCTATATCTGCTTTCTGTAAGGAGATAGTTCTAAGAATTTCTTGAATGAAAATTGTCTGTGTTGCCATCCAAATTCCTGCTAAAATTGACAACACAAACGTAATGGGTAAAAAAACGAATTTCCAATTAATAGATTTCATATCATCTCTCCATCTAATACCTCGTAATAGTCTCATGTAAGTTCAAAATAACGCGTGCAACGGATGTCCATGCAGCGTGTTCGGTTGCTTCAACGCCTTGCACCATCGGTGCTTCACCCATAGAAACCAGTTTTTTCGCGGTTTCTGGGGCACTGGCATACTCGGCTTTATGTTTCTCAAATAAGCCAGTTATAATCTCTAATTCTTTGGGTTGTGGTAGACGCGACAGTACTTGCCTGTATCCCCATTTTATACGATCTTCAGGTGTCTGTCCACCTTCCTTGATGATACGTTGTGCAAACACTCGTGCTGCCTCAACATAAGTAGGATCATTAAGCAGTGTCAGTGCCTGCATCGGTGTATTGGATGTGGACCTCTCAGCAGTACACTCCTGTCTGCTCGGTGCATCAAACGCCATCATGCTGGGATGTAGGAAGGTTCGCTGCCAATGTGTGTAAAGTCCACGACGATACTGACTTTCACCAGAGTCGTGCATATATCTGCGTTTAGGGAAGTTCAGGTTTGCGTAATATCCTACCGGTTGGTAGGGCCTAACACTCGGTCCTCCGATTTCTTGCACGAGTAGACCACTCAGTAATAGTGCGTTGTCCCGCACGATTTCAGCATCAAGCCGCCAATGTGACTGACGCGCGATGAGTCGATTGTAGGGATCCTTTTCTTGCAATACTTCATTCGCTCTTGACGACTGCTTGTAAGCATTAGAAGTTACGATAAGTTTCACCATGTGTTTGACGTTCCAACCACTTTCCATAAATTCTACGGCTAACCAATCGAGGAGTTCTGAGTGCATCGGCGGTTCTCCTTGCGAACCGAGATCGTCTAAGACGCGGGAAATACCGGTTCCAAAATAGAGTGCCCAAAGACGATTTACGAAGGTGCGCGCGGTTAGCGGATTGTTTCTTGATACCACCCATTTTGCAAGGTCAAGTCGTGTTGAACGACGGTTTTTGATGCCCAGGTCCCCCATAAATTCAGGTATCATCGGGTCAACGATTTCACCGGAATCGTCCAACCAGTTTCCTCTCGGTAGGATGCGAGTGGTCCGCGGCTGGACAGAAACGGTTGTCAGAGAATATGGACTCTTTGTTCTTATCTCATTCTTCCGTTTCTCCAGTGTTGAAATCTCATTTCGAATGCCATCCAATGCCGGCGCGATCTGTCTATAGTAGTCGCTTAGACGTTTCCTCTGGTCAGTTGTCCTTACATACGGATCAACCTGTATTGCTGCAATCACTGCACTGTCGTGTGAGTTTTTCGTAACAAACCCAACTGTAGTCGTGAATCCTGCAATATCCCAATAGGCTTTACCACCGAACTGTGTGAACGCCATTCCTTTTAGCACACTTCCCGCTTTCAAGCCAACAACTCCTGGGTCAACTTCAAGTCGTACCCATTTACCGAGCTCTGGAAGATCCCCCATTGGTCTATGTGCGGGTGTGTCGTTTCCAATTTCACCATAAACAATCTTATCTTCACCCCAGAATGCTCGGTGTTCCCAGTTACCATCGTTCCATTGCAGCATAATTGTCTTTGGTGGATTCTCTGGATCTAACCAGACATAAGCGAAGAGTTTATCACCTTCGGATAACGTAAACTTGCGGTTAGCATTATCAAAAGCGTGTTGCACGAGTTGGTCTGGAGCTGCAGTCTGAATACGGGAACGTTCTTTGCTATAGACAGGTGCTTCAGTTTTACCAACAAATTTCCAAGTGCCTTGATTTCGTCCACCGTTCGCTTGAGCATCGTCAACCCAAGCAAAATCTGCGGGTTCAGTTGAAGCGAGAAGTGTTTTGATCTCTTCTTCCCACTTCGTCTGCTCTGCCTGTAACCCTGGAGATGACAACGCAAACACCTTTCGTAGTTTCGTTAATTCATCATCAATTTCTTGCATTTCAGCCTGTTGCTCTGCTGAGGGTAGCATGACAACAGGATCCCATTTGCTGCCGCCGCCATAGACACCGGGTCCTTGTATATCTGCAAAGAATGCGGCGAAACTATAGAAGTCTTTTGCGGTAAAAGGATCAAATTTATGATCGTGGCATTGCGCGCAACCAAGTGTTGCACCTAACCAAACAGAAGCAGTAGTCCGAACTCTATCAGCCGCATAGATTGCAAGGTATTCCTTTGCTTGTGCTCCGCCTTCTGCCGTTGTCTGATTGAGTCTATTGTAACCTGAGGCGACTTTCTGTTCTGCAGATGCATTCGGGAGTAAGTCACCTGCAAGATTCTCTAATGTAAATTGATCAAACGGCATGTTGTCATTGAACGCTTTTATCACATAGTCTCTATAGGGCCAAACACTAACGTTTTCATCAGAATGGTAACCGCTTGTATCCGCGTATCTAACTAAGTCAA
The DNA here is from genome assembly GCA_009839975.1 of Candidatus Poribacteria bacterium. Classification (GTDB taxonomy): domain Bacteria; phylum Poribacteria; class WGA-4E; order WGA-4E; family WGA-3G; genus MSPOR6. The sequence continues at coordinate 945 of VXOP01000262.1, read as the reverse complement.
GCCAATAGATTGCCAACCTTTCACCGAATTGAGGTTTGGAAAGCAAACGGTTGATCAATTGGTCGTAAGCTTCAGGACTATCATCTCTAACAAATTGTTCAACTTCCCCAGGTGTTGGGAGTAATCCTGTCAAATCAAAGTGCAATCTGCGTATGAGTGTTCGTCTATCTGCTGCTTGCGATGGTGCAAGTGCTTCTTTTTCTAATCTGCTAAGTATAAATTGATCAATCGGATTACGAATCCAATCTGTATTCTCAACTGCTGGTGGTTCAACCCGTTTCGGTGGACTATATACCCAATGTTCTTTCCATTCTGCCCCCTCCTTAATCCACTGAATAAGCGTATCAATCTGTTCTTGTGTCGGTTGTCTATGAGAAGTCTGTGGCGGCATCCGTCTATCAATATCTTCGTGTGTGATCCGTAATACGAGTTCGCTGTTTTCGGGTTCTCCCGGGACAATTATCGGATAGCCGCTTGGTTCCGAGAACGCACCCTCCTTCGTGTCAAGACGTAAGTTCGCTTGACGTACTGCTGGATCTGGACCGTGACATGCATAACATTTATCCGACAATATCGGACGAATATCTCGGTCAAATTCGATCTTCTTAGCATCCACAGACTGTGTTACCGTAGCGACTACCAACAAGATTGTAAGAGCACAAATAAGACTCTTTCTTGACGGTATTAACAAATATATCTTTTTATCATTGCACTGCCTAAACATTGCAGAACATCTCCTCTTCAGCGTGTAATGTGAATTACTACCTTTAAATATGCAGAATTTTGTTTGTCAAGTAATTTACCACAGAAGTGTAATATATGCAAAGTAAATATTGGTAATGGGGGTGTAACGTTTTTGGCATGACGTCATGATGAACGTTATACTGCAGAAAAAAGTATCTGCTCAGAATTTGGCGTTATCAAACCGTTGCACATTCATCTTGA
>VXOP01000094.1 GCA_009839975.1 Candidatus Poribacteria bacterium | reverse complement strand
ATCATAAGGTGTCCATTCAACGACATCAAAATCAGGTTTAGATATAATTCCTAAAATAATATCTGGATTCTCTTGAGCTATTTCCTCAATCGCAGGTTCTAATTCTTTCCGTGACGTGCTAGAAACCTGTTTTTCTGTCGCTTGTATCTATTTGTACTGCAGGTTTTCGCCAAGTTCTTTTCTCAAATTTATTCGGAGTTGATCTAATGATGTATGAGGCGCGGTATTTAAAATAGCGATACGTATCTGCTTATTGGCTGTGGGTTTGTACACCCCAAATTTCTTTAAAGAAGGAAAGATTGATTGCGAAGATACAATTTGGTTTTCTCCAATTTTCAGTTTAGGATCGTACCCAATGTCGTTTTTGTTAAGGAACAAGTGTGGATGCGTTGTTGTCGAATAAGCCCGATCTATTAAACCACTGTTTTTAATTATTGAGACTACCTTTGTGATGTATTCTGAACGTTCTGAAACAGGAATTTGTAATTTCTCGCTAATTTTGAAGCGAGCATAATCAACACTCCACACTTGAATTTCTAAAGCACTAGCAATGTAATCATATTTATCATTGAGTCTAACAACTAATTCATCATCGGGAGCTTGTTCTATCAAACGTTTCATGTTAGGAGAAAGTCTAAACGCTAACAATCTGGATCGTGTGTTGTTCTCCTGAAGGGTTCCAACGATTCCAGTGATTTCCATAGAACTTTGAAACCTCGATTTAGTTTTGTCTTTTACGTGCAAGCCTTCTAAGTCATTGTGTCCGTAAGTTGTAATGTATTTCTTTAAGTCACCTTTATATTTTATTGCCGAACTGAGAGAAACAGATATTGCAGGTTGATTATCAACCGTCCAACCACGTAAATTACATCTAAGATCTACATAATACGTTTTTTCTTCACGCCTATATATGGCTAATGCCTTGTTAATCTCTTGCGAATAATCATCATTTATCAAGCGTGCGGTAAAATCAGCTAATCCCTGAACTGAAACTGTATTGTTAGGGAGCACCTCTATTTTTTCGAGTGAACGAAGTGTATCTTCTTCTGTTGAAGTTTCCCATATTTCGTGAAGAGCTTGGTTTATGGAAGACTCGTCTTGAGGAAAATCGGTAATAAGAATTTTCTTTTCTCTATCCCAATTCCAATGTTTACCGAACTTTGTTTGAAAACGGTAGCCTAGTTTTGCTCCAATTTCATCTAAAGAAATAGATCCGCTAACCCTCAGATGATATACTGTTAAGTCTGGAAGTGCTTCAAGTTGGACTGGGAAAATCTCTGTAAATATAGATAATTTATTTGCCATTCTGGGATAGTTCTCCTGTTTTGATTTTGTACATTTTATGGTAAAATCCATAATTACTTGCCCGCGATTGTAGCGTAAACTTTATGAAGATTAATTTATTAATTCGGTAATTCTCAATATCCCAAACTCGGTAGGTGCGATATCCTTATCAATGCAGAATACCATACGCGTATTCTGCCGGGTTTTTCCCAACCCGCTTCGTTGAAGTTTTCCGCTTAGGATCCGGTGCGATAAGGATATCGCACCTACCGGCCTGGATAGTATTGATTGTGTATAAATGATTTTCATAATCCACCATAAAAATAGTTTTTCTATACCGTTGTTCAAATTATAGTATTTAGAGGATAATCTTTCCGAGAAAAAATGGTCTTATTTAGGTGAAAGGACAATAAATTCAACTTAGCCTGAGAGAAAATCTAATCAACTATGCCTTAGTCACTATACCAACTCGGAAATGCAATCCCTTTCTTCTTAAGCTTCACCAATTCCCCATCAAGATCACATTTAGACTTTTTCCCACCGTGGATACTCGGTTCAGCGCACAGCATCTCGCGCAAGGTCTGCATAGACTCAAGCACGTTATCACTCGTAATTCCCAACACTTCAGTCAATAGAGAACGATCTAATTCCTCGCGCACAGGATCATGCGCGCACTCATTGACAGGCAGCATCCGTTTATATTTCAAACGTTCAAAAATTGACTCAGCGTTTGCTAACGCCTCATCGGAGAGTTCACGGACATCCAACGTAGGTAAAGTTCCTAATGTTGTAAGCCTTAATTTTCCGCGTCCAGAAGTTTGTTTGCCACTGTGTAGCCAGTGACAAAAAAGCCCTAAGGTTGAATTACACCAAAGTGTCCAAGGAATCTCGTGCCTTGGATTCTCGAATGCTACGTTCGTTATCAATGTTGGACCAATAGCAGGCTGCTCAGTAAAAAGAACTATTATTGAACAGGCTGTGAATCTTGGAACCATGTTGTAATGCGTTCTGCTGTTTCGATCTACTCGATTTTGCACTTTTGCTTCTGCATTCGGAACGGGAATTGCGCGTGAATCTGGGAGCACAAGCATGGATCGCTGAACTTCGCTCTTTGCATTCCACAAGCAAGCGTACCCATCTTCGTTGGGTCGAAAATCTTCCACTTTATGAAACACACCTCTAACCTCTGCAAGCCCTAAGGTTGCAATATCCCCGACTTGGCAAATTGGAATCTCAGTAACTGTTTCCTGTAAATCTTGTAATGGTAATTCTAATCTACCTTGCTTCAGTCGTCGGGCAGATTGAAGTACTGCCATTGATTTAACGCGGACAGCAACCCACCCTTCACCACAAGGTAGAGGACAGTCAAGCATATATCCGAGGGTTTCCTCTCCGACTTTTAGCGTATCACCGCCACTTGGCATATCTTCTAATCGGTACGTTCCGTTACTTCGGATGATTCTGTTTGTAATCTCAAAAGCTTCAAGTAAACTTTTTGGACGTTGGTTTAGGCAAACAAACTTTCCACGACCCGTATTATTCCCTTTTCCTTTTGTTGCTATGATAATGCACTCTGCCATATCCGTATCAGCAGAGAAAGCACAATCAAATCCTTTAGCCTCAGCAATAGTTATTACAACCACATCGTGATATTCTGTTGCCCACATATCGCGCAGTTTTTGGGAAGTTGGTGAAGCGAGCACCGTTGCTGGCAGGATAAAACCCATTACACCTTTAGACTTAAGCATACTATGTGCAAGTTCTACAAAATATGAACTAAGTCCTGCTTGTCCATCAGCCACATGGGTTACTTTTTTATTTAGTGTTGTCTGCATCATTTTTGTATATTCTTGAGGTCGATCAGTGCCTTGGAACGGGGATTTAGCACCATCTATACCAGCAGGATCTGCCCCCGGTTTCGTAAACGGTGGATTTTGAATAACGACATCAAATTTTTTATAAGGAAACTCCTTTTGAAGATTGACAATCCTATTTTCTTCACCACCAACTTGTTCCCCTTCTGTATCAAATAACTTCATATCAAGCAATTCAAGTGAACCAACAGCGTAATCATCACCGTCTAATTTACCGTAAGGGGCAGTAAGGATACGTGTTCCCCCAAGTTTCATATCAGGATATCTACTTGCAAGTGCAGCAGCAGTAAGGTGTGTCGCATTCGGCATAATATCTACACCGCCAATGTTCTCCTCTAACATTTTCTGATGAATATCTCTGCCGCTACCACCCGCTTGTTCATACAGAGACAGAATGCGTTGATAGACACCATTAAGCAACGCACCTGTGCCGCAAGCGAAGTCTGCAACTTTGGGGAGCTCACCTTTCGGCAGCTCAGGCATCACAAGCGTAGAAAGTAGAACCGCGCTTTCTGGGAGTGTATAGTTCGCCTTGACGTATTTTCTATCGGTGATTAACTTTTGGAACACGATACCCGCAAGTTCGTGAATCTGTACGATACCGGTATCAACAAGGTCTTTGGCAGCTTCACAGAGAAGTTTCAGGATATACTTGACAACTCTGTCATCCGTAGCGAGTGCTTCAACAAGGTTGCGAGCATCTTCAAAAATGGGACGGTAGTTAACCTTGAGAATCGTGTTCCAATCCTCAATAACATCCTCATAATCAATTATCGGCAGGAGTTGTCGGAGTGAACGAACAGACTCCATCTCCGTTTTACCCGCAAGGGAACTTTGGAAAACAAAAGCATCGGTGATAATCAACGCTGCCATACGGAGCGTTTGGATGTTAGGGAGTCGCGATTCAGATATCGCGCCTACAGCCGAGGGGAGTCGCGATTCAGAGATCGCTCCTACGGCTTCCGAATTGTCTTTAGAGAAAACCTCTTGATGCAGAATTGTCTCAATCTTCTCGGCTATTGCAGGATGGTCAACGATAGCATCTTCAAGTAGGTAAGCTGCCTTGTTGATACTTTTCTCCATCTCTTCTGCTGCTGCTTCAAGTTGAGAGTTTGGCATTGCACCGACATGGAGAGCATTTGCGATGTCGCTAACGGTGCCTTTTGCCCATCCGTTTTCTGGGAAGTGTCCTACGGTATCACCGACCGTATTTACAAGTTTGTATTGTAGGTCATCTGCAGCGCGTAGTTGTGAATTGATGTCCCTTCCTGCAAACGTCTTAAAGCGTTCAGGATAAAGGATTGCCATAACGTTATTGAGTGTTTTTCCGACAACGTGGTATTCTGTCTCAAGCTCCAAAACAAGTCTTGTTTCTGCCTGTTTTATGAGATTCTTGGCATTGGTAGTGGTATCAAACTTCGCTTCAATTCCGACCGGTTCTCTACCGTGTTCAATGACGATGGCATCGAGTTCATTGTTCCCCTTAATAAATGCATTAACGGCTGTTTCGAGTTCCCATCCGGAACGCATGTGCCGTAAGATGTTCACCAATTCGTTTGTAATAGTCGTTTCGCGTCTATTTGACATATATTTCTTCTGATTCTGGACACATAGATTTCTGTCTTGAATACTAAAAGCGCGTTGTTTTTTCTGTGTTTCAAACTTATCTGATATTGTATCAGAAACCATCGGAAAAAAGCAACTCCTAAGGAATAGGAAAGATCTGTGCAAAGTTTTTGGCATGATCACCACTTCTAACCTGAAACTTAGTAATAAACATGTTTCTGATGTGTCCAGTTCTTGTAGAAGCACATG
>VXOP01000139.1 GCA_009839975.1 Candidatus Poribacteria bacterium | reverse complement strand
TAAGCAGACGTGTTCAAGGATCCAAAAACTGGTATAAGCAAAAGGATAAGGTTGCGCGCTTGCATTATCGTATTGCCTGTATGAGAGAAGATGTGCACCAGAAAGCAACAACGGATATAGTCAACCGTGTATCTGGCATAGGCATTGAAACCTTGAAAGTGTCTAATATGCTAAAGAATAAGAAGATTGCAAAGGCATTATCTGATAGTGCGTTAGGTGGTTTCCTTTCTATGCTGAAAACGAAAGCAGAAGCACGCGGGGTAAAACCTAAAGAAGCAGACCAGTTTTTTGCGTCATCTAAAACCTGTAGCAGTTGTGGGAACAAGAAAGACGATTTGAAACTATCCGAAAGGACGTATCATTGCGGTGTATGCGGTATTTCAATAAATAGAGATGTCAACGCTGCAATCAACTTGAGAAATGTCGCGGTAGGGCATACCGAGACATAAAACGCCTGTGGAGTGCAAGTAAGTCCTACACGTTCAGGATTCAAAGTTCAGGGCAAGGCACGAGACGCGGAAGCAGGAAACGTCATTTGGCAGCAACAACTGCTACCAATATAAGAACGAAAGAACCCCACGCCTTTAGACGTGGGAGTATGTCAGATAGAGTGAGTCAACATGGTATTCTAACTAAATCATGAGCATGCAATTATTGTGAATTTTGAATCAAATCTTAGGAGGGACGCATTCTAAGAATGAAAGGAATAAGTCATGAAACCAATTTTTAGACCCATAATCATAATTGTCACAGCACTACTCTTAGTTTCCTTTATCGGCTGCGGCGGAGATGATGAAGATGATATGAAAGACGATGTTACTATAGACTTCGTTGACACTACTTGGCAGGTTGTTTCAATTAATGGTCTGATGTTTGAAGAACTTTTCAAACCAGCAGAACCAGTAGAATTTGAAACTGAATTTATGCTCGGTGGAAACAGTTGGACTTTTGGTTCAGACGGTACGTTCACAGGCACTTTGAAGTTCATATTAACAGAGAAATATCCTGAACCTGTTTCTTCAATGACACAGGACATCAACATCAATTCAGCAGGCGATTACACTGTAGAAGGAACAACCCTGACAATCACAAAACACGATCTGACAATTGATGTAGATGTAACGCTTGAACCTAAAGAAGTATGGGAACAGCAAATTGTAGGAAAAACAGTAGAAGAATTAGAAGACGATTTGGCAGCAGAGACCAAATTAGGATTTAGTCCTACTGCTACAGGTGCTCTATTTAAGGAAGGAACTGAATACACCTGGAGTCTTAAAGATGATTCCTTAACATTCTCCACCCTTACTCAGGTAATCGTGTTAGAACGCGCGGCTGAATAATGTATATCTAATACATAATAAAACGACTCATTGCGGTAGGTGCGATTTCCTAATCGCACCTTTCTACAAGAAAAAATGATAAATTCTGTTAATTCAGAACTCAAATTGAAACAAAGAAAAATACTCATAATCTGCATAGATGCTGGAAGCCACGATTACTTAGAAGCAAGTGATGTGCCAAATATTCGTAAGATGGCAGAAATAGGTTTCTATAAACAGGCACATTCCGTAATCCCATCCGTAACAAATGTCAACAATGTTAGCATTGTTACAGGAACGTTTCCTAAAACACATGGGATTACCTCAAACTATTATCTGGATAGAAATACAGGAGAAGGAACATACATTGAGGATAGCACTTTTCTTTTAGCACCAACGATTTTTGAAATCGCGAAGAAGAAAAAATCAGTTGATAAAACTGCACTCTTTGTTACAAAACAGAAGTTACTAAGGATTTTACAAGCAGAGACTGATATCGCAGTCGCTGCAGAAGCACCCTCAGATGAATACATTGATGCTATCGGTCCTGTCGAGCCAATATATTCATGTGAGATAAACTGGTGGTTGCTGCGTGCTGTTCAATATACACTCATAAAACACAATCCAGATTTAGTGTATTGCTCAACAACAGACTGGGTTCAGCATAAGTATGCTCCCCATGAAGAGTTGTCACAGATTCACATGTTCAAACTGGATAAGATAATCGGTGAAATTGTAGATGATAACCCCAATCGCGAGATATACATAACTGCTGACCACGGTATGGAAGAGAAAACAGCTGCAATTGATCCAAGCCAAATCCTCAAACAGTGTGGAATCTCTGCTAATTCAATACCAATCATCAAAGACAGATATGAAGCACACCATAGCAATTTGGGCGGTGCTGCGTATGTTTTTCTTGATCATCAACGAGATTTAGAAACTGCAATACAAACCCTTAAAAATACACAAGGAATTGAGGAAGTATATTCAGCACCAGACGCTGCTCAGATATTCTCACTGCATCCAGATAGAATCGGTGATATCTTCGTGTTAGCAGATAAAGAAACAGTTTTTGGTGTATTGGATGTTCCTAATGAGAAAGTTTCCCTGAGATCCCACGGTTCTCGACATGAGAGTTATGTGCCGATTGTTGGCTATAACAGTCCATTTTCGGTTTCTGATTTTACATATAATCTTGATATCGGTAGACTCATGATAGACAGTCTACAATAGCCAGGCTACACAAATAAACAAAGGAGATTTCTATGGCGAATGAACAAAACAGCGGTTGGGTTTCACTCTTTGATGGTGAGACATTGAACGGATGGGGCGCAACCGGTAAAGACGAAGGTTGGATCGTTGATGACGGTAGTATACTCTGCACCGTTAAAGGTGGACAATACCTATATACTGAAGATCAATTTGATAACTTCGTACTATCTCTTGAATATAAGAGTGAACCGAGAGTCAACAGCGGCGTATTTATCAGATGGGAAGATCTAAAACGACCTGTACAGACCGGACTTGAGATACAGATTTTAGATACACACGGTAAAGAACCAGCAACCAAACACTGTTGTGGATCACTCTACGATGCACTTGAACCAACCCGAAACGTTTGTAAACCTGCAGGTGAATGGAATGAGATGATAATCACCTGTGACGATAGTATCGTGGCAGTTGAAATGAACGGTGAAGAAATCGTCCGGGCAGATTTAGACGAGTGGGACACACCTCACAAGAATCCTGATGGAAGCAGAAACAAATTCGGGATTGCACTCAAAGATTTTCCACGAAAAGGACATATCGGTCTTCAAGACCACGGTGGCAAACTCTGGTTTCGTAATATAAAAATACAAACACTGTGAAGGATATGTACCGAAGGTGTCAATTTAGCGATGTTTCCAGGCCGGTAGGTGCGATTTCCTAATCGCACCGGATCCTGAGCGAAAACCTTATATGGAACTGGTAGGGACTAATCTGGTGCGATTAGGAAATCGCACCTACCAACTTGGGAAAATCGGTTTTTAGCGTTTATAATTACTTCATTTCATCAACATGCCTCTTTACCATTTTCAATTAGAAGTCAAATTTAATACCCTCCTTTCCATCCTTCCACCCATCCATAGAAAATTTATGGCAAAATATCCTAAATTTGTGTTATAATATTACATCATGTCAAAACAACTCCATTACATTCGTAATTTCTGCATCTTAGGTCATATTGATCACGGAAAAAGCACACTCAGTGATAGACTCTTAGAACATACGAACACGCTGGCAGAAAGAGAAATGCGCGATCAGGTCCTTGATCTAATGGATTTGGAACGTGAACGCGGCATTACAATCAAGGCAACAGCAGTAAAACTACATTATAGAACCAAAGATGATTCATGCTATGAACTGAATCTAATTGATACACCCGGACACGTTGATTTTACCTATGAGGTGTCTCGAAGTCTTGCCGCATGTGAAGGAGCAATATTGATCGTTGATGCTGCACAAGGTGTTGAAGCACAGACATTGGCAAACGCATATCTCGCAATCGAAAATGAACTTGAAATCATCCCTATTATCAATAAAATAGACCTACCTGCAGCACAACCCGATGAAGTAAAACGACAAATTGAGGAAATCGTCGGAATACCCGCAGATGAAGCACTGCTGGTGAGCGCAAAGGAAGCTATCGGTATACCTGCATTGTTAGAGGCAATTGTTGAACGTATCCCGCCACCCAATGGAAATACGGATGCACCCTTAAAGGCACTTGTTGTAGATTCTGTCTACAACAATTATCGTGGTGTCATCATGTATACACGTGTGTTTGATGGAAGTATTCTACCAGGTGATAAAATACAACTGATGCAATCCGGACGTTCTTATGAAGTTGAGGAAGTCGGGATTTTTACACCTAAAATGCAACCCACATCAGAACTCAAAACGGGAGCAGTTGGCTATCTTGTCGCCGGAATTCGTGAAATTGAACATGCCAAGATCGGCGACACACTCACACATCACTTACACCCAACATCACAACCACTACCCGGATATCAGGTCATAAAACCACTCGTATTTAGCGGATTATATCCTTCCGATACCAATCAGTTTCATACATTACGGGAAGCACTTGAAAAACTAAGGCTAAATGATTCATCCTTTACTTTTGAGCCTGAAACCTCTATTGCTCTCGGATTCGGATTCAGATGCGGTTTCTTGGGTTTGCTTCACATGGAGATTATTCATGAACGGTTAGAACGAGAATTTGAACTATCACTCGTTAGAACAGCACCCAGTGTCATGTATCGTGTTTATCTTAAAACGGGTGAGCATGTATTAGTTGACAACCCCGCGCATCTCCCCGATGCCAATAAAATAGAACGAATTGAGGAACCTTATGTCAATATAGATATAATCGTCCCGCGTGAATACATAGGAAATGCAATGGAACTTTGTCAGAAGCGACGGGGTATATACAGACGAATGAACCAATTAGATGTTTCACGTGTTCAACTGCTATATGAACTCCCGTTAAGCGAAATGCTTACCGACTTTTATCCAAAACTCAAATCTCTAACACGTGGTTACGCTTCCTTAGAATATGACAATGCAGAATATAAAGAAGAGGATCTTGTTAAATTAGATATATTACTCAACGGC
>VXOP01000339.1 GCA_009839975.1 Candidatus Poribacteria bacterium | reverse complement strand
CCTCTGAAGCAGACTTATTGATTGGTCATGGTTTCTCTGGCATCATTGATGAAGTCCGAATTTACAACAAAGCATTGATTGACGATGAAATCCAAGAAATCCTCTGGGGTAATTTTTAACTTTAGTTGTACTACACCTCTTGCAGGATTAACAAATTTGACGGAGTTATCTCTTAGCTATAATCAGATTTAAAGGAGAAAAGTCGTGAAAAATTCGAATATTACCTTTAGACTTTTCATAGTCATTTTACTTGCAGTTTCAATATTCGGTTGTGCTGATGGTGAAAATCCGATGACTGGCAATGAAAACGGTAGTCCAATGGACAAACTCGCTGGTAATTATACTTTCGATAGAATTGAGTACAACATTGAAGGAACTGTCATAGCAATTGAAGCACCAGTAATAAAGGGATCATTAAATATCAGAAATAGTGGGTCATTCACTTTAAATTTTGAATCTGAGGAACATAGTGATTTTAATACAAACACTTCCGGAAGTTGGTCCGCCACCGATTCTACGATCACTCTTGAGGATGTGGAACAAGAAAATTATACTTATACCTTTGATGGTACATTTCTTGAATGGTCAACATCTATATCTATTGGCGATTTGGAAATAATCGGTACTTTTAAATGGCGGAAATTAAGTTAATACTGACACAGTTGGGAATATTCCAGTATCGGCAACACCAGAGATAGCAAAAAAGGAGAAAACAATGACAAAGAATTCCACAATTAAACTCAGTATCTATTGCCTTGTAATATTAACTTTCAACTTGTGCTCTGCAGCTTTTGCGCAAAATAGTTTAACATCTGCGAAAGACAGTAGGACAGTCTTATTAATTAGAGACTATTCCGGTATTGATGAAGTTGATGCAGAAAGTGGGGCAATGTTGATAGCTGAAGAATTCCGTAAACTCAATATAACTGTTAGCGACCCTGTTTTCAAAACATCTGCATCAGAGAATCTATATAGTGTTACCTTTCGTCGTTTAGGTGAAAAGATATTCGTTCGTTTGAGTCAGGAAAAACCGGTTGGGACGGTCATCGTTGAAAAGCAACTTTGGATTGCCAGTATAGAAGAAATGATTGCTGCAACACCGCGACTGGTTGATGCACTCGTCAATAACAAACCTATAGAATCAACAATTGATATTGAAACCGTCACTGAAACGGAAGGTAGAGAGTTGAGAAAAGTGCAAGGAGAATCCCATTGGAATATAGGATTTTTCGGTGCATTTGTCCCTGGTACGGAGGTCAGTGGTACCCCTGGCTATAGGTTAGGTTGGTCTTTTGAATTACCAACTTACGCTGTGGAATCTGAAGGAAGGTTTTTCTTCGGTGAAGATACACACTACGCAGCTTTTTCGGTCGGTGGTATGTATCTCTTCAATAAGCAGAATATATCACCCTATATCGGCGGAGGGTTTACTGTATCAAATGCCTCTCATGATATTTATGCCAGTTTTGATCGGGAGTTTAACCGAGGTATGGGTTTATACGCTGCTGGAGGAGTCCAGATGTTACGTACCACACAGAATCGTTTGAAATTTGAAATCCGATTAGATAGACCTCTCTATACGTTGGAAATTAAAGATGTGATGCCAATATCAATCGGAGTCTTCTTTTCTCGAAGCGGGTCAGGATTTTGCCTGTTCTAAATAGATTCTGTTTGGACAGTATATCGTTGACCCAATTGACACATGTCATACTGCCTATTTTGCAAATTTCTTGTAGGAGTGGCTTTCAACCTCAAGACACGTATACAAGGCAGAAGACGCACCGTTTGTTTAGGTAGCAACAGCGTAACCGTTCTCCCAAGGGCATCCTCTCTGACAAAAAGGGTGCCATAATATTTACACATCCAAACACTTGCATAAATTGGTAGTATCCGTTAAAATACAGCAAGAATTGCTACGAAAATTAAGGAATACCAGTCTATGCCCAGAATCTTTGACAATATTGACCAACCGCTCCTTCAAGCACTGCAACAAACCCTTGAAGCCTCTACCCATGCAGATTTTTGCGTGGGTTATTTTAACCTCAGAGGCTGGAGAAGACTCGCAAATTACATTGAAAATTGGCACGGTGGAGATGAAGCATGCTGCCGTCTACTCGTCGGAATGCATCAAAACCCCGATGAAGAACTACGACATGCCATGCACGTTATTAAAACAGCAGATAAGCTGGACAATCAAACTGCACTTCGTTTAAAAAAGAAGTTAGCAGAGGAATTCCGTGAACAATTGACACTTGGAATCCCCACACGCGAAGACGAAATCGGTCTAAGACAATTAGCACACCAAATTCGGGACGAGAAGGTACAGGTAAAACTATTTCTACAACACCCACTGCATGCCAAACTTTACCTACTTCACCGACAAGACCACATATCCCCAATTGTGGGCTACCTTGGCAGTAGTAACCTAACACTCGCTGGACTTTCAAAACAGGGAGAACTCAACATTGATGTGCTTGATGCTGACGCTTGTCAGAAATTACAAGACTGGTTCGAAGATAGATGGAACGAGAAGTGGTGCATAGATATATCTGAAGCCTTAGTAGAAATCATTGATGAAAGTTGGGCACGCGAAAAACTGATACCTCCTCACCATATCTACATAAAAATGGCATATCACCTTTCCCATGAAGCACGGGCAGGATTAAATGAATTTCAAATTCCCCGTGAATTTGAAAACACCCTTTTTGACTTTCAAACGGCTGCTGTAAAAATCGCAGCACATCATCTAAACAAACGTGGGGGTGTCCTTATCGGAGACGTTGTCGGTCTCGGTAAAACACTAATGGGAACAGCACTTGCAAGCATTATGGAAGACGATCATGATCTTGAAACACTTATCATCTGTCCAAAAAACCTTGTCCAGATGTGGGAGTACTATCGTGAAGAATACCGTTTACGTGGAAAGGTGCTATCAATTAGCCGAGTGCAAAACGAACTCTCTGATCTCAGACGTTATAGATTGGTAATGATTGACGAGAGCCATAATCTCAGAAACCGTGAAGGTAAACGTTATCGGGTAATTCAAGACTATATCCAGAAAAATGAGAGTAAAGTCATTCTCCTCTCTGCCACACCCTACAACAAGACCTTTCTTGATCTCTCAAATCAACTCCGCCTTTTTGTTGATGAATCCGAAGACATCGGCATCAGACCAGACCATTACATCAATAAAATTGGTGGTGAACTTATGTTTTTGACGAAACATCAAAGCGGCATACACACACTCGCTGCATTTGAACATAGTGAAGAAATTGACGATTGGCGCGAACTGATGCGGCGGTATCTTGTTCGGAGAACACGTAGTTTCATTATGCAGAACTATGCTGAGGAGGATACCGAAACAAAAAGGAAATACTTACTATTTTCAGATGGAACACGTTCCTATTTCCCTACTCGCGCACCAAAAACGGTCAAGTTCACAATAGACGAGAAAAACCCTGATGATACTTATGCACAATTGTACTCAGAAACTGTCGTAGAAACTATAAACAGTCTTAATTTGGCACGATATGGTCTTGCAAACTATATTGACGATTCACCAGAAGAACTACCTACAGAAACTGAAAAACAACAATTGCAAGACCTTTCACGCGGTGGAAAACGGTTAATGGGATTCTGTCGCACTAACCTATTCAAACGTCTTGAAAGCAGTGGAAAAGCCTTTTTACAATCCGTTGACCGACACATCTTACGAAATTATATCTTCTTATACGCTATAGAAAACAACGAACCATTCCCTATCGGTGGACTTGACGCATCCATGCTTGATACACGGTTCAGTGATGCAGATACCGATGATGTCAATCTCATTTCAGCTGCTTCGGAGGATGAAGATGACGAACTGATCAATACCGCCGATTCTGATTCCAATCTATATACGACTGAAAAGTACAAAGAACGTGCTGCAATTATCTATCAATTCTATCTGACAAAGTACCACACCCGTTTTAGATGGATACGTTCTGACCTATTCCTGCCTATTCTAAGAGAGCAACTCGCTGAAGACGCGGAAGCACTCATTGAGATTTTACAACGATACGGTGTCTGGGATGAAACGAAAGATGCCAAACTCAACGCACTTGAACACTTATTAACACAAACGCATCCCGATACCAAGATTTTAGTTTTCACACAATTTGCGGACACTGTGCATTATCTAAATGCTGCATTAGAAGAACGCGGATTGACACACTTAGCCGCTGCTACCGGGGATGTCGCTAATCCCACGCAGCTGGCAACCCGATTCAGTCCGGTTAGCAACAATAAAGCAGGTCTTATCAGAAAAGAAGATACGCTGCGAATTCTCATCAGCACCGATGTTTTGAGTGAAGGGCAGAACTTACAGGATTGTGCAATCGTCGTCAACTACGATCTCCCGTGGGCAATCATACGTTTAGTCCAACGCGCAGGACGCGTTGACAGAATCGGACAGACTGCTGAGGACATCTTATGCTACTCCTTTTTACCCGCAGAAGGTGTTGAACGACTCATCAATCTTCGTGGACGCGTCCGAGCACGCCTCCGAGAGGGAGCAGAAGTCATCGGTACAGATGAAGCATTCTTTGAAGATGATGGTGAAAGGGGAGACCAAGCAATCGTTGACCTATATAACGAACATGCAGGACTACTTGACGATGATATGGATAACGATGTAGACCTTGCTTCTCACGCATATCAGATATGGAAAAATGCTATCACGGAAAATCCGAAATTAGAGAAAGTCATCACAAAACTGCCACCTGTAGTCTATTCAACAAAACCCCATTCACCGACAGATACGCAACCCGAAGGCGCATTAGTCTATATCAGAACGGGAGACGATAATGACGCACTTGCTTGGGTGAACAAAAATGGAGAGAGTGTAACGGAATCCCAATTTACCATTTTACAAACCGCAGCATGCAAACCGGAGACAGAAGCACTACAACCGCTTGAGAAACACCATGAACTTGTCAACGAAGCAGCAAAACTAATCGTATCT
>VXOP01000351.1 GCA_009839975.1 Candidatus Poribacteria bacterium | reverse complement strand
ACATAGAATTAGCATTATTCAAGACTGGATATCAGATTCTGAATTCATGAAATCTACAGATACGGTTGTATTCATCTCGGAGTCTAAGAGTTTGGTCAATTCACGAGTTGTACGTCTACCTCAAGTTGTTGATGTAGAGATTCCATCCCCCGAAGTAGAGGCGCGTCGCCATTTCATCTCTTGGTTCAACAGAACGCAGAAACCCGCAAACAAAGAACTCAACCTGTGGGGGAGTCAATCGCAATTGGCTGTACTAACAGCGGGGTTATCGATTCAAGCATTACGGCAACTGCTTGTATCCGCATGTTATTCTGGTGAGAAACTGCGTCCAGAGACTGTGATTGAGAAGGTATCAGAGTTTATTCAGGCACAGTTAGGTGAAGATGTTGTTGAGTTTAAGAAACCCGCTCACACATTAACAGATATTGTTGGCAACCAGAAGCTTGTTGCGTTTTTGAAAGACCAAATCATCCCTCGTATTACTTCAACAGGGAAAGATTCAATCTCTGGATTAAGTGTCTGCGGTCCTATCGGAAGTGGAAAGACATTCATCTTTGAAGGACTTGCTGGTGAACTTGATATCCCTGTTCTTGTGTTGAAGAATATCCGTAGTATGTGGTTCGGACAGACGGATGTCATCTTTGAAAGACTTCGGCGTTTGTTGATGGCTCTGGTTAACGTGTTGATCTTTGTTGATGAGGCTGATACGCAGTTTGGTCAAGTCGGTAGAGATGCACACGCGACGGAACGCAGGTTAACAGGTAAGATTCAAGCGATGATGTCTGACCCACAGTTAAGAGGAAACATTACGTGGCTTCTGATGACTGCACGCATATACAACCTCTCCCCCGACCTACGTAGAGAAGGCAGAGTTGGTGATATTGTCATTCCAGTCCTTGATCCAATAGGTGAAGACCGGGAGACATTCCTACGTTGGACACTTAACAATGTCCATAAAGGTGAAATACCCCAGGAAACTTTTGACCACATGCTTGTTCTGACAGAAGGTTATTCTGCTGCGAGTTTTGCCTCTCTCCGTGCTGACCTTGAAGCTGCTAAAGCCCGCGAAGGCACTCTATCTGTGGACGAAATCGTAGATGTTATCTCTGATAGAATCCTTCCCAATATCGGACCTATACGACGTTATCAGATGCTTCAGGCATTCCTGAATTGCACCCGTAAATCACTACTCCCGATGGAGTATTCTCCCGAAATACGTGAATCATGGCTTCAACAAATTGCGCAGCTTGAGGCGTTGGGAGTTAGGGGATAGGGTATAGCACGGTTATTTAGTTTTTGATAGGTCTCTTATTTCACCATCTGCAGCAGATTCGTATCCTGCACAGATGATTTCAACTGCATGTGCTGCAAATTCAGCATTCATCTCACTTTCAACACCATTCTCAATACAGTCTACGAATGCACTAAACTCCCGTTGTCCATCATCATGAATGGCGATATCAATCCAGTGCTGTTTTGGACGCATTCCTGTTTCTGCGGTTGTGCTATTCCACATACCCATTGGGTCAAGTGGGTGAGGTGTCGGTGGTTCAAAGGCTGGTTCTGCAGCAAAGACTTCCAGTCGATTTGAGGATGCATCAAAGGTCAAGGTTGCTTCTGTACCAACAAGATGAACTTTCCGCACTCCCCCTTGAGGGTGACTCTGCCAACCGTATCTACCCGCAGCAATAGTTGCAGTCATCCCATCTTCACACGTTAGAATCATTGCCCCAAAATCTTCTAAATCACAATCGTAATGTTCTTTGAAGAAATAATTCGCAGTTCCACAGAACACCTTTTTTACACGTTTCTGCGTCAGCCAACTGACCATTGAAACGGCATAAACCCCGATATCAAACATTTCAGGTTTTGCTTCAACAAAACTATAACGTTCCAAATTTGGACGTTGTATCCGTTTGTTACCGATTGGCGCAGTTCCTGGGTGTCCTTTCGCAAACATCACATCACAATGTATTGCTTTCAGTTCACCAATTCTGCCACTCTCCAACACTTGTTTTACCGTCCGTGCCCACATACTATGTATATTGCTAAACATCTGGGTCCGCACACTACTATTTGCGACTGCGGTAACAATCTGATTTGCATGTTCAGGATTCAGTGCCATCGGTTTATCAAGGTAAACATGTTTTCCTGCATCTGCACACTTTGCTCCCACTTGCCCGCGTCTTTCCACTTCAGTACAGAGACTGACAATGTGTATATCATCCCTTCCTAATGCATCTTGAAGATTGTCTATGAAGGGTAGGTTTAATTCTGCAGCCAGTGAACGTGCTAACTTTACCCGTTCGCTTGGTGCATCGTGTTCATCAGCGAAGGCAATTAATTGACATCGCGGATCATTGGCAAAAAGATGTGCATAGTTTTCTTGGTGTGTGCGATGTCCTCCGAGCAATAAGACCCCATATTTTTCACTGTTATGCATTTTTACCCCTCTACTACTGTAGGTTGTCCGCTTGCAAGTGACGTTGAAATGACTTCTGACAGTTCTCCTACACCATGCAATTCAGGTGGCGTTCCGCTTAGGAAGTGTCTACCGATAGGTGTTTCATGGTAGATAACCCCTCTGTTTCCAACCAGCATTATATCTATTGCCGTTTCAGTGTCAACACGATGCACTGATAACACAGCCATCTGTCCGTTTGCATATTGGACCATAGTCGTAACCTGTATTCCATCAACATCTCCCGTTGCATACACTTTCTGCGGTATTGATGGAATCCACGCGTTAGCAAGTGAAACAAGTTCGGTAGTTGGAAGCAGGAGACTGCTTTCTCTATTTACTACATTCAGGATCCCTCTTAAAAAAACCGGGCTCCCAATTCTATCTTTCTCAATTTGAGTCTGAACAGATTTTCTTAATAATTCCATATTTCCCTTTCAAATAGGTGTGCAGAAATAATTTGACTGTTACGCTGTGATATGCTATATTCTTCTTACACTACAACTTCAACTGAATTTGAGGATAACGATGCCATTAAAAACACTTGATGAACTGCTTGCTGAGGCAAGAGAAAATGTCGGACACATCTCACCAGATGAACTTACAGATGCTGGTGATTCAGTCATACTATTAGATGTCCGGGATGAACCTGATTACGAAGAGGAACATTTACCAAATGCTGTGTCACTCCCCCGCGGTTATATTGAACTTGATATAGATGATGTCGCACCTGAAGAAGACACACACATCGTCACATACTGTGGTGGTGGAACGCGTGCGACACTATCTGCATATACATTAAAGAACATGGGTTATCAGAATGTATCAGTCTTGACTGGTGGTTTCCGAGGCTGGAAAACAGCTGGTCTGGAAACCGATTCATCTTAACATCCAGGAACCTTTACCTAAATTAGCATATATTTAATACCTTGTCAATTTCTCATTTAATAGTAGTAGGCACACTCCGTGTGCCGTTCCGAAACCAACTACCTGATGGAGCAAGACATGTTGGATTTTTCAAAAACGCATTCAATTTGGTGGAACGGAGTACAAAGGCACTTCATTATCGGATTTCTTTTGCTTATATTTTGCGTTAGCGGATGTGGTGGAGATAAAAAACAGCAGCTCAATATTTTTACCTGGGCTGGCTATATCAGTGACGAAATTCGTACAGGCTTTGAAGAGGAATTTGATGTGAAAGTTGGGGTTGACATATTCGCTAAAAACGAAGACCTACTCGCGAAATTACAGGCTGGCGCAACAGGTTACGACATCATTATGCCATCCGATTATATGGTTTCTATAATGATAAAAGAGGATATGTTGGCAGAATTAAATCGAGACAATATACCAAACTTTCAAAACATCAGTCCCGACTTTCTGGGTAAATACTTTGATCCTGAGAATAAACACTCTGTCCCTTACACATTTGGAACAGCAGGTATTGCTTACGACTCTTCCGTAGTATCGCCTGCTCCTGATAGTTGGCAAGTCTTTTGGGATGAAAAATATAAGAATAAATTCAGCATGCTTGATGACGAACGTGAAGCGATCGGTGCAACGCTTAAACTGCTTGGATACAGTTTTAATTCAACGGAGCCTGATCAGCTTAGACAGGCAAAAGAGAAGTTGATTGAGCAGAAACCGTTCTTAAAAAGGTATGAATCAGATCCGCGGGACATTCTAATTTCTAAGGAAGTTGCATTGGCACATTCATGGAGTGGGGATGCGTTCCGTGCTGCAGAACAACTGCCAACAATAAGATACGTTATACCCAAAGAGGGTTCCAGTCAATTTATTGACACTGTTTGTATACCTAAAACTGCTCAGAATAAGGCTCTTGCTGAAAAGTTTATTAACTACCTACTCCGTCCTGAAGTCAACGCAAAGATTACAGAGTTTACCAAATACGGAACATGTGTTCCTGAAGCGAAAAAACACTTACCTGAAGACCTTCAGAAGCATGAATACATCTACCCATCCGCTGAAAGAATGGAGTCTCTTGAGTGGATTAGAGATCCTGGAGATTTCATGAAAGAATATAGTCGCGCGTGGGACGAAATTAAAGCAAAATAAATTGAAACTAAGAAGTAGACACAGCATAGACATTCAAGAACCTACAGTATCTAATTTACCGTATCCTAAATGTGGTGCGAACCACGATTTGCACAAAGTATAAGTAAAGGAGAAACAATTGAGTAGACCCAATATTCTTTTTATAATGTCCGATGACCATGCCTCACATGCTATGAGTTGTTATGGCAGTCGTATCAATCAAACACCAAATCTTGATCGTATCGCGAACGACGGTATGATCTTACAGAACTGCTTCTGTGTCAATTCTATCTGCACACCAAGTCGTGCAAATATATTGACAGGTAAACACAGCCATCTAAATGGTGTAAAGACATTAGGCGATCCACTTGATGGAAGAAAACCGAATGTTGCGAAGATGCTACAAGCAGGTGGTTATCAGACTGCAATGGTTGGGAAATGGCATCTCGGTCACGGTGGTAATGCTGACCCAACAGGGTTTGACTACTGGAACGTTCTACCTGGACAGGGGTCTTATTATGATCCGGTTATGATTGAGGAAAGTGGGAGAAGCCAACATGATGGTTATGCAACCGATATTATCACTGACTTCTCATTGGATTGGCTCAAAGATAGAGACCGGGATAAACCGTTCTTCCTGATGTCACACCACAAAGCACCGCACAGACCGTGGGATTCGGACGAGAAACATCTCCACATGTTTGCAGACGAAGACGTACCGATGCCTGATAACTTCTTTGATGACTATGCCAATCGCTCAAATGCAGCGAAGGAAGCAAAAATGCGGGTCTTCGGACACATGAATAACAGGGATCTGAAGATTGATAAATTTGGTCCTCCACCCGAAGGATTATCTGAAAAAGAGTTGGCTAACTGGCAGTATCAACGTTATATCAAGGAGTACCTGCGTTGTGTCGCTTCTATTGATGACAATGTTGGAAGGCTGCTTGATTATCTTGATGAAGATGGTGTTGCCGATGATACAATGGTGATATACACTTCTGACCAAGGCTTCTTCTTAGGAGACCACGGTTGGTATGATAAACGGTTCATGTATGAGGAATCGTTACGCATGCCGTTTATTGTCCGCTATCCGCGTGCTATTGGCGCAGGAAGTTCCACGCATGCATTGTCTCTGAATATAGACTTCGCTGAAACATGGTTGGATTATGCTGGATTGGATATACCCGAAGATATGCAGGGTAGAAGTTTGCGTCCAGTACTTGAAGGTAATGTCCCCGATGATTGGCGGGAGTCTATGTATTATCGTTACTGGATGCACCTTTCACATCATTATGTTCCTGCACATTACGGTATACGGACACACCGCTATAAACTCATTTACTACTATGGTGAAGCACTCGGCACCTCTGGCTCAATTGATGAACCTAAGGAACCTGAATGGGAACTCTTTGATCTTGAGAAAGACCCGAATGAAATGTGTAGTGTTTACGACGATCCAGAATATGCTGACGTTGTAAAGGAACTAACAGCAGAACTATATCGCCTCAAAGAAGAAGCAATGGATGACGAGTAGATTTCTAATATGAGAATGTGCTAAGAAGTCTTTGCTTAGCACATTCAACCGAAATTGACAGGAGGCACAAAATGGCAAAGAATAATCCACTGAATAATATTGCACCTGGTATGAAGGTTACAGCACAGATGTCCCCTGAACCGAGTGAGGCTGACTTAGCATTTGCAAGACAGATGGATGTTGAGTATGTTGTTCTATGGACGAATGGTGCAAACGCGAACTACGACTATTTTATGAGTCGACGAGAGATATTTGAGAATGCCGGCTTGAAAATTTATGGGTTTGGCAACAGCGATGTCCATAACCAAGACGGTATCGTCCTTAACTTAGAAAACCGTGATGCTAAGATTGAACAGTATAAACGGTATATACGCGACCTCGGCAGAGCAGGTATCCCCTATACAACGTATGCACACATGGGAAACGGTATTTGGAGTACTGAACGCGAGACAACTCGGGGTGGTGCAAGTGCACGTGCATTCAATCTTAAGAAGGCGCAAGAAGGACATTGGGGTGGAAACAGGTATAAGATACCGTTATCACATGGACGCGAGTTTTCCGAAGAGGAAATTTGGGACAACTATACCTATTTCATCAAACAAGCTGCACCTGTTGCAGAAGAAGCAGGCGTGATGATCGGTATCCATCCTGATGACCCACCGGCACTGAACCTCGCTGGTATTCCCAGATGTATTTTCAGTAGTTTTGAAGGCTATAAACGTGCGCTTGAAATTGCTGACAGTCCGAACGTTGGCATGTGCTTCTGTGTCGGGTGCTGGTTAGAAGGTGGGGACTTAATGGGAAAAGATGTACTTGAGTCTATCCATTATTTCGGTGAGAGAAATAAAATCTTCAAGGTACATTTCCGTAATGTAGACAAACCGCTACCACACTTCGTAGAAACATTCGTAGATAACGGTTATCAGGATATGTATGAAGTCGCTAAAGTCTTACGTGAAGTAGATTTCAACGGTGTGATGATCCCAGACCATATCCCCAGTATGGCAGGTGACCATCGTGTCGGTACTGCATATACGATTGCTTATATGAACGCACTTGTGAAAAGAGCAAATGAAGAATATGCTGCTGCAGCGTAGTCTATACTGTCGGTTTTCGCTTCGCTGTATCTATAGATGTAAACTAAAGGTTTTTCCCCATGCAGATAACCTCTTCAGTCCCGTAGGGACGATATGTTTATAGAAAAACATTGACACCCTCTCTTCAGTCCCGTAGGGACGATATGTTTATAGGAAATGGTATTACAATCCTTTGAAGATTATACGTCTTAATAGAATTACAACGATGATTGAGAGGAAGATATATAATACTGTGAAGCATAAGAATGGCACAATGAGATTTGGCATGGATGTCACAGCATCTGCCGTTCGCATGTAACCGTAGACGATCCACGGTTGTCTACCGACCTCAGTTACTGTCCATCCCGCTTCTATTGCGATAAATCCAAGCGGCGTGCATATTGTAACGAACTTGAGATACCAGTTGTTTGTGGGTAATCCTTTGCGTCTCCAAGCTAACCATCCCCCGAGAATACCTGCGACCATCATTACCAATCCGCAAGCAACCATGATCTGAAAGGCGAAATGTACGATAGCGACAGGGGGACGGTTTTCGGGTGGTACATCCTTGAGTCCCATAATTTCTGCATTGAAATCAGAATGTGCTAAAAAACTGAGTGCCTTGGGTATTTCGATGGCATATCGTGTAACTTCTGCTTCCTCATCCGGTATCCCCCCTATACGTAAGGGTGCACCGCGTTCAGTTTCCCACTGTCCCTCCATTGCAGCAAGTTTAATGGGTTGATGTTTGGCAAGTCGTTTTGCACTTATATCGCCTGAAATGGGTTGTAGTATTGAAAAAACAGCACCGACACTCAAGGCAATCGCGAACGCTTTTCTATGGAAAGGGTTGTCTGGATCGCGTCTAAGGAAATAGGCGTGAATACCAGCAGCAGCGAAGCTAACCGCAAGAAATGCGGCTAAAGTCATGTGCAATGCTTGCGTGAATGATGATGGATTTAACATCGCAGCGACAGGGTCAATATTTGTAAATTCACCGTTTTCAAACGTAAATCCTGCAGGTGTGTTCATCCAAGCATTTGCTGTAACGACAAAGATACCGGAAAACATCCCACCCAACAACACCATCATACCCGATATCCAATGGACCTTTTCTGGAACCCGTTCCCAACCGTATAGATATATACCTAAGAAGATCGCTTCTATAAAGAATGCCAGTCCCTCTAAAGAGAACGGCATGCCAATTACGGGTCCCGCATGTTTCATGAAAGTTGGCCACAGCAAACCAAGTTCAAATGAAAGGACAGTTCCAGATACTGCACCAACTGCAAACATGATAGCAGTACCTTTAGACCATTTCTTCGCAAGTGTGAGATAGGTTTCATCCCTTGTCTTTAGCCATAGTCCTTCAGCAATTACCATTAACAAAGGCATAGCAATACCGATAGAAGCGAAGATTATGTGGAATGCAAGAGACATTGCCATCTGCGCGCGGGCTGCCAATAGGTCTTCCATGTTCGTTCCTTTATGCTAACAAAATAGGCGGGTTGCTTCCCCGCCTACAAACATTATGTGTCTATGCTGCCCAAGGTTCAAGTCCAAGCAGTTTCTTCCCCAAAGGCGTTAACTCAGCGGTCTTGCCTTGATGATGCTCTTTCTCTTTCTGGTTTTTCCCCAATCCTGTTAGACGTTCCCGCCATCCAGTGACACGGTGTTCATTTGTGTTTTTTCCCTCATTGGGAGCGGGTGACATCGTAATGTATTGCGCCATACGCGGACGTTCCGCGGCGTTTGGACTGCTACCGTGCGGTAAGGCACTATGCCAAATTACCAAATCCCCTGCTTTTCCTGCGATAGGAACCGCTTGGTCTTGGTATTCTCGGATAACACGTCTTGGATCCGTATCAGAAGGCAAGTCTTTCAACCACTGTTCCAGTTTCTTATGAAAACCTGGAATACAGGTGAATGCACCTTGATTAGCAGGGGTATCAGCAAGATAGAGAACACCTTGCACCTTTAGTCTGACCGGCATATCATCTAACGACATATCCCAATGCAAGTATGGGCCGGGAAACTTCCAATTATCGCGTTCAGGTGGGTTCATACTAGCGCGGTCGAAACTCACCCATAGTCTGTCTGTCCCCCATATTTCTGTGAATGCTTGATGCACTCTCGGATATTGACGGTTATCCCACAACGCTTGGTGTTGATATATCTCAACCATGATCCCGCGTCTGGGTGGATCTTCAGGATACCAACTATCTGGATTGTCTCCATCCATTTCCAGAAAGTTCCATACAGCTTGTTCCGCTGCACGACAATTTTTAATTGGTACTGCTTCACGGACAACGACGTATCCATGTTCTTCCCAATATTCCAAGTCTTCTTTACTAAATATTGGCATAAGTTACTCCCATGTATAGTTAACTTCAGAATTAATGAATAACTCCACAACGGGCGAGGAGACCTCGCCCTTACGCGGGGCGATCTTCACCATCGGTGTATGGGGTGAAATGTCTCATTAATTATTAACTTTACTATATGTAGACTCTTGATAGTGAACTAAAACTACGTTATGCTTAAACAATTCTACGATAAATGTGATGTTGCGTTACCAATAGACTATTCAGTAAAATGCTTTCTGGCATATTCTAATCGCTCCGGAACACCGATGTCAATCCATTCTGCCGATACTTTGTGGACATAGAGTTTCTTTGCGTAAGGAAACACGTCTCTTTCAATCGAGAAAACCTTTTTCTGTGGAAAGTACTTCGTGATTGAACGATTGAACAGAAAGACAGCTGCATTTGCAATACCCGGTTTTGATTCCTGTTGTTTCTCCTTGAAAGCAGTGATGTGTCCATCTGAATCAGCAACTATTTCACCATAGGAAGTCAAGTCAGGCACAGAAACACCGAGTAATAATCCATCCATTTCAGGACGAAGGTGTATAAACATATCTTGTAAAGATATACCTTTCAACAATATGTCACCGTGTAAAACAAATAGTGGGAAATCAACTACGAATTTGAGAGCATTCTTGATTGCACCACCCGTACCAAGCCTCTCTTCCTCTCTTGCATATCTTATCTTTAGCCCCTCGTACATTTCACCCACATGTTCACATAGTACATCATGGAGATGTCCGGTTGCAAGGATTACGTCTTTAACACCTGCTTCAGCTAAGAGTGATAGCTGCCATTCTAAGACTGTACGTGTTCCGATTTTTAGGAGTATCTTCGGAAGTTTTTCTGTCGTTTTACCAAGTCTGGTAGATAATCCGCCGCAGAGTATGATTGCCTGCATAGTGCTTTGTCAAATCCTCATTTGTTGTTCTGCCCGACCTACAAATGTCCGAGCAGACAGTCTATTAGGTTTTAATGTACATAATCAAAGGCACTTTCTATTTGCACAAGTTTTACTAATTCAAGTTGAGGAGACAAGTAAATTGCAATGACATCAAAACGACAAGGCGTGTCCAGTAAGTTCTTTGATTGTAAATACGCTAATGCGATTTTTGAGATTTGTCGTTGCTTCTGTGTTGTTACTGCATGCTGAGGTAAACCATACTTTATACCACGACGGGTCTTCACTTCAACAAAAACGATTCTCTTTTCTTGTTGAGCAATTAGGTCTATTTCCCCACGTTTGTAACGGTAGTTTTGTGTGAGAATCTGATATCCTTGTGCTTTTAAATGCTCAGCTGCGAATGTTTCACCGATTCTTGCTATGTCTTGAAGTGACCGTTGCATGTGTTTATCTCATATTATATTGTAACAATGAGAAACTGATCCTATTCAGATAACAACTATAGGCATCAATTTGGTGATGTTTCCAGGCCGGTAGGTGCGATATCCTTATCGCACCGAATCTTACGCGAAGACCTTCCAATGCACCGTATTGGGCAAATTCGGCAGAATACGCGTATGGTATTCTGCATTGATTAGGAAATCACACCTACCGGCCTGGGGTATAATAGATTTCGTATTTTCCTTAAATTGACGCTAATGGATCCTATTCAGATAACAACTTAAAGGTCTTTCTATGTATATCAGATGGTCCATGTTCTGCTATCGCCTGTCGGTGCTGTTTTGTAGGATAGCCTTTATGATCTTTAAACCCGTAGTTCGGAAATGTTCTATCAAACGCAATCATCAATCTATCGCGTGTAACTTTTGCCATTATTGATGCTGCTGCGATGGATAAACTTAAACTATCACCCTTTATGATTGCCTGACCTGCAATATTAATGTCTGGGTATCTGTTCCCATCAACAAGCAGATAATCTGGTCTTACTGTCAATTCTTCTACTGCAAACGCCATTGCACGAAGTGATGCTTGTAGGATATTGAGTTGTTCAATCTGCGAATTGTCTATGGTACTGATACCTACAGAGATGGCGATGTCACTGATTTCTTCATACAACTTTGAACGGTGGTTAGATGTGAGTTTTTTAGAGTCATTTATACCAGTAATATGACAATCAACTGGAAGCATGACAGCAGCGGCAACAACGGGACCGGCTAAAGCACCTCGACCCGCTTCGTCGATTCCAGCTATATTATTATAACCTTTTTCTCTACATGCGCGTTCATAGACATTCATGCACTACCTTCTACGTTCCTTGACACGTGCTGACCTTCCTGTGCGATCTCTTAAATAGTATAACTTTGCACGTCGGACAGCACCGTATCTGACGACACTGATGCTTTCTATATTGGGTGAATGTAGCGGGAATGTCCTTTCGCTGCCGGTACCAAATGCTACTCTCCTAACAGTAAAAGTTTCACGCGTTCCACCATGGGCACGTCGTATAACAGTACCTTCATAAGCCTGTATACGTTCCTTCTGGCCTTCACGGATACGCGTGTTGACTCTTACTACGTCTCCCGGTCCAAACTCGGGAATATCAGATTTCAGATGTTGATTCTCTACAGATTCTATCAAATTCACTTTCTCTTCCTCCTTTCAAAATGTAATGATATGAATACGTTTGTTGTTAACTCAGTTTTGATTTACTTTTGATTCATCAATGATGGCAACTTCCTCATCTGTTAGCTCAATGTTCTCAAGTAAATCAGGACGACGTTGTGCTGTTCTTTTAAGTGCTTCTGCATGTCGCCATTTTTCTATGTTCTCGTGATGTCCTGTTAATAGCACGTCCGGTACTTTTATCCCCGCATATTCAGCGGGACGTGTGTAGTGCGGATGATCCAGTAAGTCTTTACTAAATGAGTCATCGTGTGCTGATTCATAGTCTCCTAATGCTCCGGGTAAAACCCGTGCAATTGCATCTATCAGGACAAGTGCTGGTATTTCCCCACCACTTAGTACGTAATCTCCTATTGATATTTCCTTCGTTACGAGTTTATCTCTGACCCTTTCATCTATCCCCTTGTATCTTCCACACAAAACAATAATATGTGCTTCCAGAGACAGTGCTTCTACGAGAGGTTGTGTCAACGGAGTGCCTTGGGGAGTCAAGTAGAGTATTTGTGCGTCTGATGTGGGATTTAAGGCTGCGACAGCTGCGAAGATCGGTTCCGGTTTGAGTATCATCCCTGCACCGCCACCATAAGGATAGTCGTCTACAGTACTATGTCTATCTGTGGTCCAATCTCGAAGGTTATAGAGATTTATGTTTAGTTTATCATGGTCTTGTACACGTTTTATTATTCCCGTATGCAAAGCGGGTGCAATAATCTCTGGAAACAGTGCAAGCACATCCACTTTCATGTTAATTTGCCTGTAATCGCTATGCTTCTTCTTTCGGTTCCTCTATGAGTTCAAGGATAACCTTCTTATCTGCTTTTAAACCAGCGGTATACAACAAGGTTCTTATCGCTTTTAGTGTTCGTCCGTATCTACCGATGATCTTTCCCAAATCTTCCTCAGAGACAGTCAATTCAACGATTACGACTTTCTCACCTGTTACTTCGCGGACAACCACGTCATCAGGATAGTCAACAAGTGAAATTACAATATACTCAATCAACTCTTTGAACATAACCATCTATCAGTAGTTGTAGGAATGGATGGATTTATTAGGAAACATTTCTGAGTTTGAAAGACTACTCTTCTTCTACTTCGGATGCTTCCTCAATGAGGCGAACTTCATCAAGTTCAGTCACTTCGTTTTCAGTTATATCAACGGTTTCAACTTCTCCATCTTCAGGTAAGGGTTTTCCTAGTTTTTCATAAGTGAATTTCTTCCAGATTCCTTTCTGTGAAAGCAATCGTTTAGCTGTATCGGTAGGTTGAGCCCCCCATCTTAGCCACTTCAAAGCCTTTTCTTCGTCAATAACGACATCTGCTGGTTCCGATATTGGGTTGTAATGTCCAAGTCGTTCCAAAAAGACACCATCTCGCTGTGCACGTGCATCGGCAGCGACGAGCCTATAAAAGGGACGTTTCTTTCTGCCGAGCCGTTGTAATCTAATTCTAACTGCCAAATATTACCTCCTGGTCATAACCAATCTTAAGTTTGCTATCCGATTCTATGTTTACCTACGTCTTTTCCTTTTTCTCGGTTTTCTTGCTTTTCGTTTAGGTCGTGGACTCCCAATTAACTTCTTGCCGATTTGCGGTATCCCAAATGATGCCTGCTGATTTAACATGTTGTTCATCATGCGTAATTGTGAAACTAACTGATTTACTTGATTGACAGAAGTTCCGCTGCCTTGAGATATCCGTATTTTTCGACTCCTGTCTAATAATGACGGGTTCTGTCGTTCTACAGGAGTCATAGATTGTATCATTGCCTTGGCATATTTCAAATTGCTTTCATCCGGACTGATGTCTTGCATTGGTAATTGATTTTTAAACGGAACAAGGTCAAGTAATTGGTCAAGGGGTCCCATGTTTTTTATCTGTTCAAGTTGCGTGAGGAAATCGTTAAAGTCTAATCCTTTTCTCTCAGTTAACTTTCGTTCTAATTCGCGTGCTTGGTCTTCGTTGAAAACAGCTTCAGCCTTTTCCATCAAAGTTTGGAAATCACCTTGTCCGATGATACGCGATGCCATGCGTTCTGGATGGAATTCCTCAAGTGATGATGCATCAATCTTCTCACCAACACCGATGAACTTAATTGGCTTCTGTGTGACAGATCGAATTGAAAGTGCTGCGCCACCACGCGCGTCACCATCCATTTTTGTTAAGATGACACCGCTAATGTCTAAATCTGCATTGAAGTTCTCAGCGACATTGACAGCATCTTGACCTGTCATTGCATCAACAACAAGCAGGATTTCAGACGGATCAACAACGTTCTTAATAGACTGTAATTCTGTCATGAGTGTTTCATCAATATGTAGCCGACCAGCCGTGTCAATGATGATACAATCAAAACCCCGTTTCATGGCATCTTGCACGGATTTTTTTGCAATATCCACGGGTGATACATCTGTCCCGAGTGCAAAGACGGGAGTATCAATTTGTTCTCCCAGCACCTGTAGCTGCTTTATTGCAGCGGGTCGATAAACGTCAGCCGCAACGAGCATCGGGTTGCGGCCATCTTTTCGAAATTTGAGTGCTAATTTTGCGGCTACTGTTGTTTTACCAGCACCTTGCAAACCTGCTAACATGACAACTGTTGGTCCGCTTGGTGCGATCTGAATCTTTTCAGATTCTGACCCCATCAGTGTGGTCAGCTCCTCTTGTATGATCTTGGCAATCTGCAGTTCTGGTGTGAGACTACCCATCACTTCCTGACCAAGGGCGCGAGTCTTGATGTTTTCTATAAAGTCACGGGTGACCTTATAGTTTACGTCTGCTTCTAAGAAGGCGCGCCGTACCTCACGCAGGGAATCAGAGATGTTTTTCTCAGTTAATTTTCCCTGACCTTTTATCTTCTTAAAGGTGCTTTGTAAGCGGTCAGATAAACTCTCAAACATGTCAAAAAATCCTTAGTTAAAAGGGAATTGCATATAGAATTATATCAGATATATTGGTATCTGTCAAGTATTTTTGGGTGTTGCCAAGGTTATTCAGTTTAACCGTTCTGAATATGTAATCGGTTTGATATGTTCACATGGAGGTAGTACCAGTGCCGATGAAGATAGTCTTTTTGCTTTAATTTGCTGAATGTAGTGGTATTTCGCGTGTTTCTATCGAAAATTTAAATCCTAATTCGTGCAATATCTTACGCATCGTATTCAATTGTGGGTTACCATTTTCAGAAAGTATCTTGTACAGTCCTTCATCAGTTAGACTAACGCTTTCTGCTAACTTTGATATCCCTCCTTGCGCTTCTGCAACATCTCTGACTGCAAGTAAAAAAGCATCTATGTCTTCGTCTTTTTCAAAATCCTCAAGTGCAACGGAAAGATATATTTTTGCGTCTTCTGGATCGCGCAATTTCTCTAAATGGTAGTCTTTGAATTTTCTGTAGTTACGCATTTTTTACTCCCTTGAATTATGTTCTATCCAACCTGTTTTTGCTTTTCCTATATCTTGACTTTGCGAACCTTTGTCGCCACCATGCAACAGCATAATTCTATCGTTTCCTATTCTACCGAAGTAAATCCGGTAACCTGGTCCAAAATGCATCCTAAATTCATACACACCGCTTCCTACTGACCGATAGTCACCTAAATTCCCAGTTTCTTCAATCCTTCTTAATCGTCTGCGAATTCTTGCAGCCATGGTTTTATCTTTTATGGATGAAAGCCATTCCAAAAAAGGCTCATTACCATTTTGGTCTCGATATATCTCTAATTCCATAAACAGATTATCCAATACCACATTCACAGGAATTATCATGTTTTATCGGAGACAAACGGAATTAGGAAATTGCACCTTCTGCTATGAATAGCGTTAATCTGGTATAAACAATCATGTTGAATTCCAAGCTATCCCGATATGATTTTTGGTAAGGGTATTTGTTGCGGGTACGACTACTGTAGCTAATATTCATGATAATTGACGACCTTCCAAAGTCCATCAATGTTTTCTGTGGTAATCACAACTTTTTTTGTACGCGTTGTCGTTCCATCTCTGCTTTTGATTGTCAATTGATAGTTGAATAACACATAGGTTGTCCCTTCTATCTCATTTGCAGTTTCTTTGCCGATCTGCTTGTATGTAATATTCGGCATTTCTTTTTGGACAGGTTCGTTAGGACCGCGTATTTCCTTTAACCTCTCAATTTCTTTCTCTAATTCCTCAGCTGCTAATCCTGAAGTCAACTGCATAGCTGATTCTTGATTTGCGCGTTTGTAGTAATGATAGACAAAATCTTCAGCAACTGCTTGAGGGTTATTCCTATTTGTGCAAGCCACTAAAATCAGTAATGGAAGGAGAAGGAATTGTAGTTTCATGGCTGAATTATTATTTTTCTCGTATGAGAGCAACGTTAAAGATAGGTCGTTCATAGTCGTGTGCAGGCCGGTTGACAATATCCCCTAATGCCCACAATGCAGAGGAGCTACCACCATCAAAATTGATTGCATGTTTGATGCCTATGTCGCTGAAAAAATCCGCCATTTCATATAACGTCATGCCCATACTGTGTCCGGGTCGTCTGCCATCAACAACGATAAGAAACAGTTTGTCGTCACTAAAACCCAAAGCACTCCTTGGGTGCCGTTGTGAAGCATTACCGTGGCTATATGCACTACTTCCTCTACTATTTCTAAATCTAACCAATTCTGGTTCAATCTTCCCGTTTCTTAGTATCCTGAGATTCCCACCAATTCCTGTCTGAACTGTCTGCCATTTTTCAGGTGTCAATGCAATTTCTAACGTTCCGTTTGTTTGGCTTTTTAGTCTCTGATACCAACTACGTCCTTGTCCGGGAGCAATTGCGAGTACAACGGCATCAGGTGGAATGACGCTGTTCCCGCGTGGGTTGACAGCAGTAACAACGAACTGACTTTTGTATTTTCCAGTGAGAGGAAGTGTTAGTTTCTTTAATGTGAATTCATAGCAACGTCGTGTCAAGGTTGTTCTACCAAAACGCGGCGTATATAAAACTACAGGACAGTAAGAATCACATATTTGGTTGATTGCACCTATCCTAAGTTCTTGATTGCCAATTCTAATCGTCCCGTTTAATCGAACTGCGTCTAAAAGGAATTCACCGTCAGGCGCGACCCCGAAACTTGTTTCTCCCCACGGTGAAGGCGGTGAAAATCCCCATCTATCCAACAGTATCGGGATACTTACTAACTCTCCATCCTGAATATGTAGGTTGAAAATCATACCACCGCGTCCATAACTATCTTCACGAATACCGAAACTACCATTTACGCCTGCATGCGTTTTGATTCCTTTTCTTTTGAGTCGTCTCGTTGCACTGGTGACAGTTTCGCGTCTAAGGATTTGGGAATTGGAAAGTTCTACATCAAAGCGGAGATTATCGGCGTTTCGGTCCATCTCTGCTATGAATAGTGTTGCATTTCTTGTCCAACGATAGCGGTACAAACTGAATCCTTTGGGCCAATACTTAGAATAAAGACGTTCCTTGCTTAAAACCGATTTTGGCAGTTTTCTTTTCTCTGAATTTGATATAATATCCTGGACTGCAGGTCTGTTTGTTGTCGGTTTTGGTATTGTTGGTCTTTGTTCGGGTTGTTTGACTGCTAAATTGGGGATAGGTGGTTGTACCATCTCTCTTTGTAATACACGGACAACATTGATCACTAAAATAAAAAAGATAAGCAGACCACAAAGTGCAATTAGTTTTGGTAAAGGGCTGCGAGGTTTCTGTTCTTTATACATGAGATTATCCTACATCCTATGGGAATTGATGTGATTTGTGGTTATATTACCGATTTATGAGGATACGAGCTTTGTAAGATAGTTCATATTACGTATAATTTTATTCAAGTGGCATAGGTTTTGTGATTTTGATCTTTATTTCTCCTGGTTTCACATATCCAAATCTTTTCCTTACGAGCCGTTCTTTGGTTAACGTGTCGTTCTTGAGCAATTCAACTCTCTTTTTTAGAGAGTCTCGTTTGCCTTTAAGTTCATTTATTTCTGTTTCAAAACCTTCTTCCACGATCAGTGCATGCTGCCAATCTTTATAGCCATTCATGAAATGTTTAACGCTAAATATTAGCAATGCTAAAGCGATGATAAGTAGGATTGCACGAAAAATACGCATAGAACGGGTTCTCATGTATGTGACTTGTGAACAGCACACTGATGAAGATTAAGTTATTAATTCGGTAATTCTCAATATCCCTAACCCGGTAGGTGCGATATCCTTATCGCACCTACCGGCCTTTTGAGACAGCACACGGCGTGTGCCTACCACTATTAACAGAAGTCTGGTAAGTTATAGAAGACTCTCTTACCAGCAAAAATGGCACTATCATCAAGTTCCTCTTCAATACGAAGGAGTTGGTTATATTTTGCTACACGGTCAGTACGTGATAACGAACCCGTTTTAATCTGCCCTGCATTTGTTGCTACGACAAGGTCCGATATCGTGGTATCCTCAGTTTCACCTGAACGGTGCGAAACGACTGCAGTATAGTTAAATCGCTGCGCAAGTTGAATGGCATCAAGCGTTTCCGTCAAAGTACCAATCTGATTGACTTTAATAAGTATTGCGTTCCCGATCTGTTCATCAATTCCTTGTTGTAGTCGTGTGGTATTTGTGACAAATAGATCATCGCCTACGAGCTGAACTTTATCTCCGATGGCATCGGTGAGTTTTTTCCATCCTTCCCAATCGTTTTCATCCATACCATCTTCTATAGAGATGATTGGGTATTTTTCACAAAGTTGCGAATAGAATTCTACCATATCATCTGATGACTTTTTGGGTTTCTCCTCTGCCTCTAAGATGTATGTTTCTGTTTCACGGTTGTAAAACTCACTTGATGCGGCATCTAACGCCAGTAACACATCCTCTCCTGGCGTATAATTCGCGCGTTCAATTGCTTCTATGATGACTGAGACAGCTTCTTCATTGGATTCTAAATCAGGAGCGAAACCACCTTCGTCTCCGACTGCTGTATTGCAATTTCGTGCTTGTAGGACAGCTTTGAGACTATGAAATATCTCAGTACCCATTCGTAGTGCTTCGGAAAAGGAGTCTGCCCCTGCTGGCATCACCATAAATTCTTGGATGTCAACGTTGTTGTCGGCATGTGAACCCCCATTTAGGATGTTCATCATGGGTAGTGGTAGTTCTTTAGCATTTATACCACCGATGTACCGATACAGTGGTAGATCGAGTTCAGCTGCAGCAGCCTTTGCAACGGCAAGTGATACACCCAAAATTGCATTTGCGCCGAGATTACTCTTGTTCTCAGTACCATCCATTTCACACATTATTGAATCGATCTCATTCTGGGCAAAGACATCAGCACCAACAAGTGCATCAGCAATCGTTACGTTGACGTTTTC
Source organism: Candidatus Poribacteria bacterium (assembly GCA_009839975.1). Lineage (GTDB taxonomy): Bacteria > Poribacteria > WGA-4E > WGA-4E > WGA-3G > MSPOR6. Next base: position 19,260 of record VXOP01000351.1, on the reverse strand, counting down.
AACTGCCTGTAAAACCCCTTTACCAAGGTAGCGATCTGAATCGGCATCGCGCAGTTCTACTGCTTCGTGTTCACCAGTAGATGCACCTGATGGAACTGCTGCACGTCCGAAGGCACCTGATGCTAATTTAACGTCTACTTCAACTGTAGGGTTACCCCGTGAATCAAGGATTTCACGGGCATTGATATCTATTATTTCTGACAAGTTGCTTCTCCTTTTGAATTATAGTGTTCTTCTTTGATACGATCATTCTGTTTATTGTTCTATCACGACATCTGCCAGTAGGTATGCTGACGCGAAAAATACAAGACTTGAGACGATTAACATAGTCAACCAATAGGTCTCTTCCATTGCTCCAGTCGTTAATATAGAAACGGTACACTTTGCTCCACTCATAATGATAGGTACCACCAAAGGTAGAAGGATAACAGAGAGTAGACTTTCACCACCGCTTGTCGTTGTTGACATCGCTGCCAATAGCACCCCAACTGCACAGAATCCAATTGTACCGATACTCAATATACCGAACAGTGTTAGCAGCCTTCCTAATGTTACGGCATGAAACAGGTCAAAGAATTGCAGTGTGATAGGTGTTATGATGACTTCCAGACTCATGAGGAGGACAACATTGCTTATGACTTTTGACAGATAAACGTTGCTTGCATCAACACCTGTGAGTCTTATGCCGTGTAAAGCACCGTGTGTCCGTTCTAATGCAAAAGACCTATTCAGTGTGATAATGCCTGCGAATACAAACGTTGCCCAAAGAACACTTGCGACTAACTTGCCACGATCACTCGTCTCAGTAGGGAATACTTGTCCGTAAGCGAATGCAAATATAAGAACAACAAGTATACTGAAAACGAATATCAACACCAACGTTTCTTTTGAACGAAATTGTAGTTTAAAGTCTTTACGAGTCAACGCGGCAATCTGTCGGAGTGCCTTCATGTCTATCTCAGTTTGTTCCGGTATCTATCAACCTATCCTGATACTTCTGTAATAACGTTTCTTCCGATATATCGTCTTTATCTGTGCTTGCTTCTAATGTGCCATCTATCATAAAATGAAATCTTGTTCCTATATGATACCCTAATTCTGTATTGTGCGTTGTGATGAGAATTGCTTTACCTTTCTCCTGTTCCTGCGCGATTCTATCCATGACAAACTGTCTTGCCGACGTATCAAGTCCTGAAAAGGGTTCGTCAAGTAACAGTATTAAGGGGTCATGAAGGAGTGCTTTTGCTATCATAAACCGTTGCGTCATCCCGCGTGAAAAGATGTGCAAGGGTTCATGTATAAAACGACTTAACCCTACCTCACCAAGAAGTGTTTTACAACGTGCATCTAAGTTTTCAACACCATACATCTGTCCAAAGAATCTGAGATTCTCAAACGGTGTAAATTCGGGATATGCCAAATGTTCGTGAATAACGACTCCCATCAGGTGTCGGACCTTTGCATAGTCAGCGATGACGTCTATATCTTCTATATGAATTCTTCCTGAAGTTGGTCGGAGGAGTGTTGCTAATATTTTGATGAGAGTGGTTTTACCAGCACCATTCGGTCCAAAAATTGCAACGACTTCCCCTGCGTTAATTGTCAGTGAAACATCATTTACAATTTTGCGATGTCCGATGTGCTTTGAAATCTGAGAGGTTGAAAGAAGTCGCATAGCATAAGGGAATAGACGTTATACCAGATTAACGCGATTCATAGCGGTAGGTGCGATTTCCTTATCACACCAAGCGGTAGGTGCGATTTCCTAATCGCACCAAAATGAGGACAGGTAATAATACCTGTCCTCTTCACTCTCCATTACATCATACGTTGGAGTATAGCTGCACCCTGTTCAGGCGTAACACCCATCGGCTGACTTACCAGGGGACCATCCTCCAGGACAGGTTCCATCTGATCCAGGGAGGAACGACTTGTGTCGTGATAGAACAGACCGAGCTGTGTTTCATATCCAGTCTTAACTGCCTGTTCAAGAGCTGCGGCTTTATCGGTTATGTCATGATCTTCAAGCGCGTTGACTCGTTCCTTCCAATATGAAAAGATTTCATCACTACCGCCTTTCCATGTTACACATGGACTAATGACATCAATAAAAGCGAATCCTTTGTGATTCATTCCATTATACATCAATTCAGCAAGTTGCTTCCCCTCAGAACTAAATGCTCTTGCAACATAAGTAGCACCACCAACAATTGCCATAGCAACTGGATTAAGCGGTGTTTCTAAATTACCGAAAGGTGTGCTGTATGTCTCCTCACCCAATTGGGTCGTCGGTGATGCTTGCCCGACCGTAAGACCGTACGTCTCATTGTTCATCACAATGTAGAGCATATCAACATTTTTCCGCATCGTATGCAAGAAATGGTTTCCACCGATACCGTATCCATCTCCATCACCACCTGTTACAACGACGTTGAGGTCGTGATTCGCAAACTTAGCACCTGTCGCTACGGGGAGTGCACGTCCGTGTAGTGTATGCATGCCGTACGTATGGATGTAGCCGGGTAGGTTAGAGGAACATCCGATTCCGCTGACGGTGAGATGGTCATGATTTCCTCTTCCAAGTTTTGCATAAGCACTCTTTAATGCATTAAGTACGCCAAAATCACCACAACCGGGACACCAGTCAGGCTTTACATCCCCGCTGTAGTCTTTTGCTGTGGGAGCTCCTTTTATAGGTCTTTCTTTTCTTGCCATCTGAAACATCCTCCTTTTAGACAACGATTTCTTGGAACGGGACATACAATTCTGACTTGCTCTCAAGTAGTTCACGGGTGCCATCTACGATATGGTGTGGCATGAAAGGTTCACCATCGTATTTTCGTATATGTCCATTCGCTTTAAAGCCGGTTTCCCCGCGTAGGAAGCGTGCAAATTGACCAGTATAGTTACATTCAACAATGATTGCGTATCTTGTTTTTTCTAATACCTCGTTTACAGCATCTTCATCCATCGGGTATAGCCATTTGAACTGTATATGATTAGTTTTAATGCCTTCTGCAGCTAACAATTCCACTGCCTCAGAGATTACACCGTGGGTGGAACCCCAACCAATGAGCGTCACTTCAGCGTCTTCAGGACCTTCAAGTGTCGGGGGTGGAAGGTCTTTAACGATACCGTCCATCTTCCGTTGACGTTTTTCCATGATGTCTCTACGTTTATGTGGATTGGTAAATTCATCACTGATGAGTCCACCATCTTCATCGTGGTCATCTGTCGCGACAACGTGCATGTGTCCCGGTGTACCTGGGATAGCACGTGGTGAAATCCCACTGTCTGTAATCAGGTAACGCTTGTATTCATCTTCTGTCTGTCCTAAGCCAGTAATCAACTCCCCACGATTAATTTCCTGATCCCATTTAATTTGATCAGGGTCAAAGGTTGTATAGCCTTCTCCGAGCATTAGGTCTGACAGGACCATGCCTGGGCATTGATATTTATCAACAAGATTGAAGAGTTCTGGTATGGTGTTGAAACCGTCAATCAACCCGATGGGAGCGACAACGATTTTGGGAAAATCCCCTTGACTGGCACCGAGTATCTGCCAAAGGTCACCCTGTTCGGTTTTAGTAGGCAAGCCTGTAGAGGGACCACCGCGTTGGACGTTAATCACAACGATTGGAATTTCCATCATCGCTGCGCTGCCAATTGCTTCGGACATCAGTGCAAACCCGCCCCCGGAGGTGGCACACATTGCGCGAACACCTGCATGTGCTGCCCCGATCACCATGTTAATGACGCTGATTTCATCTTCACATTGCCGTACCATGATATTGAGATCACGTGCGTTGTGAGCCATCCAGCGCAGTACACCGGTTGAAGGACTCATCGGGTAAGCAGCATAAAACTTCACCCCCGCTGCAGCACCTCCCATCGCCATCAATTCATTGCCTTGTCCGAAAGCGAGCGGTTTTTCCTGTTTCTCTATTTTGGTATCAAATTGCGTGAAGTGTTCTGCAGCGTGTTCATATCCAGCTCTTGCCACGCCGATATTTGCGTCTACAGTTTCCTGTCCTTTTCTTTTCAGAAGCGCGCTGATAATGACCTCTTCAAGCATGTTTAAATCCGCATCAACAAGCTGCAGTGCTGCACCAAGGAGACACGTATTGAGACATGTTCTTTGTAATTTTCTTGGAATTCCTTGAGAGAATTCTTTGTAGGGAATGGGACATAATTGGATATCGTCTCGTTCGGGGGGTTGTTTTCTGGCATCATCGCTGTTATAGACAAGGGAACCACCGGGTCTGACGTGTGGTATATGCGTCTCTAAACTGTTTCTATCAAGGGCAATGATAAGGTCAATCTCGTCGCCATGGTTGGCAACTGGTTCAGAACTTATTCGGATGGTAAGGAAGGTATGTCCACCTCGGATAATGGATTGGTATGCACTGTATGCAAAAGTATAAAACCCGTTCCGTGCACACAACTGACTAAAGGTCTTTCCTGCTGTAGCTATACCCTGGCCGGGTTCTCCACCAATAGCGAGTACAAAATCAAACTTTGCCATCTTGACTCCTTTCTAAAATGTAGAAAAAATGTTCAATCTCTGAATAAATTATATTATTTTTTTCACCTTCTTATTTCGGTCCGTAAATTTTCATTTTTGTACGTTCCTAATAATCTTCTTTATGTAATTATACCATATTAATATTTCGTTTTCAAGTATTTATTTTAGACAGAAAATAGAACGAACTATCGGTTGGCAAGATACTTACCGATAGCTCGTTATCAGTTAAGGCTGTTTAGTACTATTTTAGGATTAACATCTTCCGCGTAGCAGTGAAATCCTCGGCGGTAATCGTGTAAAAATACAGTCCACTTGCAACATGTTCACCTACAGCATTGCGTCCATCCCAATACGCAGCGCGGCCCTGACTATTATAGAACCCGATGGGTTTGAAACCGATCGGAAGGGTCCGAACTAACTGACCTGTTGTATCGTAAATGGAGACCGACACAGAAGCATCTTTCGCGAGCTGATAAGGAATCCACGTCTCCGGATTAAACGGGTTCGGGTAGTTCTGTAGCAGTTGATTCTGCATCGGTTGACCGATGCTCTCAAGACTAACAGGTAAAACAGCATGTGCCAAGTGCTCAGGGGTCACTTTGACATGGAGGATCTGTGCTTCAACGTTGCCATCGGGACCGAGGACACGCACTTCAACTATGTCTCCAATTTCAACAACACTCCGTCGCGTCAAGTCGGCAGTTGCAGCAGCGAAGTAATCACCTTCCACCGTGGCGGTCATTGTACCGTTTGTTCTCAGATTACGCACTATCACCTGATAACCGTCAAACGCGGATTTCCCTTTTAAATGCCCACTAACAACGAATGCCCATGTTTCTTGGGCAACCCCCCTGCCCCCCCTTATCAAGGGGGTAATGGCAGGTACTGCTGCAGCTGCTTCCATTGGATTTGTCCAATGGGAACCGACGAAAGCAAAGTTGCGAGTCTGGGGAACATTGACGATATAGCCTTGTCCACCTTCAATTGGAAATCCATCGTTGGGTGCGTCTGGTGTCCAACCGATGAACCGTTGATTCTCAGCATCCAGTGCGATAACAACATTTGCGCCAGCTATACCCGCGAGTGATTTTGCAGTCATGGGTGTCCAGGGCGCAAGTGGTACAGAAAGCATGTTCAACCCTTTAGGCAGCGTGATGGTGTAGGCATTGCTGAAAGCATCGCTCTCTTCCTCGCTACCGAGTCTGGCAATAAATCCGTGTCTACGTCCATCAGGGGAGTCATAGTGTCCAACGACAGAAGCGTCCTGATTGATATTGTAGCCTTCCGTTCTAACACTTCCAGGAACCTTCAATTCATGGAGCCCCCCAAGGAATGAACCGACATAAGTGCGGGTAACCTCACCTACCACTTTGCCTCGAGCAACGGAAATCTTTGTATCGGTTTGGCCATGCACAAAAAAGAATTCATAAATTTCATCGGTTGGAAGTTCGAAAGATACAAACCTACCATCCCCAGAGCGAAGGTATGGTGTATATGTACCGTCGTCACCTACGTAGCTGCCGACCATACCACCTGATGCATTGATAAAATCGGAGAATGTTTCCGATGCCCCAGGATACTCAACGATTAAGTCCCCTGTGAATCCACGACGAACGCCATCAGTACCTATAAAATTCCCTGTCAGTGCGCCCGTTGCATCAGAAATACCGTATATCTCCGTTTCAACGGAACCCGGAAAATCGTATTGACGTAACTCGCCATTTTCTAAGACGATGCCGCGGTGGTGCCCCTCATTATCCTCGTAATACCCAGCAGCGTTCCCATTATTCCCCAATGCAAAGAAATAGGTGTTCTGTGAATCAGGGAAATCGTAGGTCATAAAAACACCATCAATGAGCGTAAAGGCGACCTCTTTTCCACCATCCGCACTTTTCGTGTAACCCGCATAATCTTCAAAGTCGCTGCTTGCTGTCAATGCTAAAAAATCTACACCCGGCACATTAATACTCTCATAAGTATAGTTGAAGCCACTGATTTGGAAAACGGGTTTTTCAACGACTTCAATGGGTTTGGCGATAAACCCGTGTCTGCGTCCATCGGATGTGTCATAGAACCCGACAACAGAACCATCCTGATTGATATTATATCCCTCTGTGCTGACGCTGCCCGGCACCTTCAATTCACGCAAACCGTCAACAAATGTACCAAGATAAGTGCGTATGGCATCACCGGACACTTTACCTCGTGCCACCCTTGTCTTTGCATCGTTATATCCATGCACATAAAAGAATTCAAGATTTTCTGCGTTTGCGAGATCGAAAGGTATATACCTACCATCAGATGAATATGCAAATTCTTGAAATATCCCGTCAGCATCTATGTAGCTGCCAAACATATTGCCTGCCGAGTTGACAAAATCGGCAAATGTAGCTGTTGCCCCAGGAAACTCAATGATTGTGTCTCCTGTAAATCCACGTCGAACACCAGCAGCATCTATCCAATTACCTGTCAATACTCCCGTCGCGTCGCTAATACCGTATATCTCTGTTTGCACAGCATTTGGGAAATCGTATTGGCGTAATTCACCATTTTCTAAGATAACACCGTGGTGCAAACCCTCACTATCTTCGTAGTATCCCGCAGCGCGTCCATCATTACCAAGCGCATAGAAATATGTATTTTGAGCACCAGGGAAATCGTAGGTCATAAAAACACCATCAATGAGTGTAAAGGCAACCTCTTTTCCACCATCCGCACTTTTCGTGTAACCGGCATAATCCTCAAAGTCACTACTTGCTGTCAGTGCTAAAAAATCTACACCCGGAACGTTGATCGTTTCAAATGTATAGTCTTCACTGGCGGATCTGGTAGTGGGCCCCTCAAGGACTTGTGCAGAGGTGGTTGGTAAGAAAAGAGAATTGAGACATAAAAACAACGTGAACGTGTAAAACAAAAAACTGTTCTTAATTTGAGTATACAAAACGAAATCCTCCTTTAACACCTTCCGTCAAATTCCCATACTTTAGCTTGTGGGATGTAGACGGAAACCAAGCGGTTTGTTTATCAAAAACTTAACTATATTATTATATTATAAGGTATTTTGAAAAAAAACAACAAAATTGTTCGTTTTACACAAAAATTACGGAATACTTTTAGTATATTACATGGAATTTTATAAAAGTAACGAGTTGTGCTAAATAACAATCAAGGGTCTTTATGAGGAAATGCGACAGTCCTGGATGGATTGCCCTACAAACAAGGGTAGCGCAGCCTAACAGGCTACGCTACACAAATCTCAGTGAATAATGAAACCTACTTTAGAATGAGCATCCGCCGTGTTTGCTGGAAAGCGGGTGTCGTTAACTGGTAGAAATAGATACCACTCGCAACCTGTTCACCTAAAGCATTACACCCATCCCAATACGCAGCACGTCCTTCACTATTATAGAAACCTGCGGATTGCGTGCCAAACGAAAGTGTACGAACTAACTGTCCCGTTGGACCAAAAATGGATATGGATACAGTACTGGCTTCCGAGAGTTGATAGGGAATCCATGTCTCAGGGTTAAACGGGTTCGGGTAGTTCTGTAGCAGTTGATTCTGCATGGGTTTACCGATGCTATCAAAACTGACAGGCAAAACAGCATGTGCCAGATGCTCAGGTGTCACTTTGACATGAAGGGTCTGTGCTTCAACGTTACCATCGGGACCGAGGACGCGCACTTCAACCACGTCTCCAACTTCAACAACACTACGTCGCGTCAAGTCGGCAGTTGCAGCAGCGAAGTAATCACCTTCCACCGTGGCGGTCATTGTGCCGTTTGTTCTCAGATTACGCGCTATCACCTGATAACCGTCATACGCGGATTGCCCTTTTAAATGCCCACTTACAACGAATGCCCAGGTCTCCTGGGCAACCCCCCTGGCCCCCCTTATCAAGGGGGTAATGGCAGGTGCTGCTGCAGTCTCGGTTTGATCTGTCCACGGTGCGCCGACGAAAGCAAAGTTGCGAGTCTGGGGAACATTGACGATATAACCTTGTCCACCTTCAATTGGAAATCCATCGTTGGGTGCGCCTGGTGTCCAACCGATGAACCGTTGATTCTCAGCATCAATTGTTATTACAACTGTTGCCCCCGCTATCCCCGCAAGTGATTTTGCGGTCATCGGTTTCGGTGAGGCTAAAGGCAGAGAAAGCATGTTCAACCCTTTCGTCAGTGTAACATTGAAGACATTGCCAAAATGATCACTCACTGCTTTGATGGTGGGTCTTGCGATAAAGCCGTGTATACGACCATCTGCTGATTTATAGTGTCCGACGACAGAGCCGTCCTGATTGATATTCCACCCCTCCGTGCTAATACTGCCCGGAACCTTAAGTTCCTGTAGTCCGTGCTGGAATGTACCGACATAGGTGCGCGGGACACCACCCACTAGTCTGCCTTGTGCGACTATAACCCCTGCATCGCTGATACTGTGCACAAAAAGGTATTCAATTTTTGCGGTTTGTGGAAGGGGAAGGTCGAGAGAAATAAAACTGCCATCTGGGGCACGCACGTATGAATGATATAGGCCGTCAGCATCTACGTAGCTGCCCACCATACGACCACTTGCGTTCACAAAATCGGCGTAAGTTTCCGGTGCCCCAGGGAACTCAACGATTACGTCCCCTGAGAAGCCGCGTCGTATGCCCGAAGCATCGGTAAAATTACCTGTTAGTGCCCCCGTCGCATCACTGATACCGTATATTTCCGTTTGGACAGCACCCGGAAAATCGTATTGGCGCAATTCGCCATTTTCCAAGACAACACCGTGGTAGAGTCCCTCGCTATCCTCGTAGTGTCCGGCAGCTTGTCCATTGTTACCGAGCGCATAGAAGTAAGTGTTCTGCGAACCAGGGAATTCATAAGTCTTAAAAACGCCATCAATGAGGGTAAAGGCGACCATCTTTTGACCATCAGCACTTTGCGTGTAGCCCGCGTATTCTTCAAAGTCGCTACTCGCTGTCAACGCTAAGAATGCTACACCCGGAACATCAATACCCTCAAATGTATAGTTGAAACCTGTGGGTGTCACGACGGGTTGTCCAACGTCCTGCGCGGGTTCTGGCGATAAACCCGTGTCTACGTCCATCTGCTGAGTCATAGTACCCGACGATAGAACCGTCCTGATTAATATTCCAACCCTCCGTGCTAACGCTGCCCGGAACCTTAAGTTCCTGTAGCCCGTGCTGGAATGTGCCGACAGAGGTGCGCGGGACACTACCCACCAGTTTGGCTCGGGCGACTATAACCCCCGAATCGCTGATACCGGGCAAAAAAAGGTATTCAATCTTTGCGGCTTGTGGAGAGGGGCGCTCAAGAGAGACAAACCTCCCATCTGGGGTACGCATGTATACATTATATAGACCGTCAGCATCTACGTAGCTGCCCACGATAGTGCCTTCAGCGTTCACGAAATTGGCATAAGTCGCTGTTGCCTCAGGGAACTCAACGATTATCTCCCCTGAGAATCCGCGGCGAACACCAGACGCATCTATAAAATTACCTGTCAGTTCCCCCGTTGCATCACTGATACCGTATATTTCCGTTTCGACAGAATTCGGAAAATGGTATTGCCGTAGTTCCCCATTTTCCAAAATCACACCGTGGTATAAACCCTCGCTATCTTGGTAGCGTCCGGCAGCTCTGCCATCATTACCAAGCGCATAGAAATACGTGTTTTGAGCATCAGGGAAATCGTAGGTCATAAAAACACCATCAATGAGCGTAAAGGCTACCATTTTTTGACCATCCGCACTTTTCGTGTAGCCCGCGTAGTCCTCAAAGTCGCTGCTTGCTGTCAGTGCTAAGAAATCTACATCCGGAACGTCGATCGTTTCAAATGTGTAGTTTTCACTGGCGGATCCGACAGTGGGTCCATCGGTGCCTTGTGCATCGGTGTTAGTTAGGAAAAAGGAATTTAGGAACAGGAACAACGTAAACGTGTAAAATAAAAAACTAGTTTTGATCTGATTTTGCACAACAATACCTCTCCTTATTCTTGCTAAAAATCAAATTATATATGAGAATACTTCTCAACTTTATATTATTGTGCCCTATCTTTCAGTTTTTGTAATTTGAGCACAATGTGAACACATGTCTTTGGATAGTTAGACTTCCTTATACATTTTAAATCTTGTTAAGTGCATTGCGTGCTTCAGGCGTTCCAATTTTACTCAGAGCAAAAGCCGCATGATGTTTAACCCGATCAGACTCGTCTTCAAGTGCTTGGATAAGCGCGGGGACAGCATCCGCTGCAGCAGCTTCCATTTTAGATAGCGCATAGGCAGCATAAGTTCTAACTTCGTCTTCTGGATCTGATAAGACTTCAATGAGTGTGGGAATGGCACTTGTCGCTTTTGTACCCATACCACCCAGTGCACGAACAGCATATTCCCTTAAATCTTCATTGACTCTATTTGTTGCTGCTTTAAGGAGAACGGGGATTGCTGGTTCCCCTATTCGTGTAAGCGCACTCGTAATTGCATAAGCCTGATGTCTTGCTGTATCCTCAAGTTCATCCATGAGGGGTAGTATTGCCGGTTCTCCGATCGCTGCTAAGACATCAGCAGCTTGATCGGCCACCTCATATAAGTTGTGCCCAAGTGTGTCAATCAATTGCGGTATTGCAGGTTCACCTATTACGATTAACTCCTCTTTTGCGGTTTCCCTGATATCTTCGTCAAATTCCTCAAAATCTTCCAGTAAATCAGCAATCTGCTGTTCTCTGCTCATGTTATTTTATCCTAATTACTCGGTTATTGATCTTTTCCTTGATCTTTATTTATATCAAGAATTTCTGTGAGTCGGTCAGTCTGTTCTTTACGTAATCGGTTATATACCCGATCAGATATTTCCTCATTTTCATGCAAGTCGTCAAGCCGTGTTATGATCTCTAAACGTGTCATACGTGCAAATTCAAGGTCTGCCTCGTTCAGTTTTCGCAACCACCCCGCATCATGCTGCCCACCTTCATGTTGAATCCCTTGGGATGTATCTGTTTCCACAGGCCTGTTTTTTGCAGCTCGAAGTGTAAAAATAGCAGCGGCAAGAAAGCCTCCTGCCAATGCTGCAGCGATTGCTATGAAGATCAACTGTCCAACATTAGACTCTTGTCTAACTTCAGAACCCGGTACGACTATTTCTAAACTCAAATCAACGTCCTTACCGGGGGGAAATCCTAATCGTGATGATGCGCTATATATCGTAAAAATTGCTCCATGTATCGGTTGACGGTCAACCGGAGTGAAAAGTTTCGGATTGGGTACAAGATTGATGCCTTCAGGGACAAAAATCGATATTTCATCCGTATGGAAACTTAATGAACGGGAAAGATCAAGTGTCGTTTCCTTTCCATGTATGATATAGGTGAATCCGATCTGTGTTCTACCAGCAGGCAGCGGTTTGGTAAGGATGGCATGGTCTGTGTTAGCATCTAACGTCAACGACTCGGGGGCACGAGGTAGAGGTGCAAATCCTTCATATCCATCGGGGAGTGGGAGATAAATACCTACCTTTTCGGTTCCATGTGTATCCAAAAACAACTTGTCAACGCTGTTCTCAACATCAATTGCTTCCATTATTGATAAAGCACCATCATCTGGATGATCATCGGGCGCGCGTCCGAGGACGATAGTATACGATTTTATCCGTATAGCTGATTGATCGTCAGTAAAATCCATAAAATCAATGTTAACAGGAACATTCGGCACAAATGATGAAAGTGCTATGTTCTTCTCTTCATAGTCGAATCCGTTATAGTTTGTGGTTATTGTGTAGTGTGTCTGGAAATCAATCGTAAGATTTTCAAAACGATATTCACCGTTACTATTGGTTGTTGTCTCTTGTTGTGTCGTAACGCCTGCTTTATGGATATGGAGCGTTAATTTATGGTTGCCGACAAGTTCTCCTGTCTGCACATCTGTCAGTTTCCCCTGGATAACGCCAAGACCGTCTTGTGAATAGGAGATAGAAACACCCAACAGAATCATGAGTGCCATTGTCAACAAAAGGTTAAAAAGGTAGATGGATCGAAAACGATTTAAAATATTAGTTCTCCTTTTAGATACGATTCTGAGTTAGATACAAAGCGAAGGGATCATTTATCCCTGTCTCTGTTGTTTATATTTTTCAATTTCAGATTCAACATCTATGTCTGCAGCGGCTTCTAATTGACTGACGATATTTGCCGTTTCCTGCAAGAGTTCGGCTCGCATTTTCTGATAGTCTTGGATAGACAATTTTCCAGTCTCAAAATCTTCATCAAGGTCCGCTAAGGCAGTATAACTCTGTTCGCGTTCAATCGCAAGTGTTTGCTTTAGCTCTTCAACAGGGTCTATTTCAGGAAACGCTTGGTTACTTTTAAGAAATGGATAGTATAGGTAAACGAGGAGTATTGTGCCAAGAATAAACAACCAGAGTATCAAAAAAATCATATTTTACCTTTTATATTGAAAAGTGTGCTTTGAAATTGCGGACGGCACACCGAGTGTGTTTACTACCTCTAACGGCACACGGCGTGTGCCTACTACTATTAATTGCGATCCTTAAATTGTTCCAATTCTGATTCAATCTTTTGTTGAAGTTCATCGGAAAGCTGCCTATTGTCCTGTTGAGGAAATGGTTTGTATTCTCGTGATTGCCGTCGGACTAACAAGATAATACCACCGATAGCTAATAGAATAACTACCGGCATTGTAAAGGCAAGAATATTGATACCTTCAGGTTTCATGACTGCAGAAAACTGGGGTCCGTAGGTCTCAAGGTATACTGCTGTAATCTCTTCCACGGATTGTCCATCCATTAGTGCCTGACGAAACTCCTTCTTGAACCGTTCTGCGGTTATGCAATGACATATCTCAAATGTCATACGATCACACCCGCACGGACAGTATAAATCCTTTTTGAGTTGCTCTAATTGAGTTTCAACATCTTGACTCTCTGGTGCATTGGATTCTTCTGGTTTTTCATCACCCTCTTGGGCATCACTCTCTTGGCTTTCTGATGTTATTTGATCATCTTCTTGCTCTTGTGCTATTGAAACGGATATCAGAGTGAATATACATACAAGCACAATCAAAATATGGATTCTATTTTCAATGTGAATTAGGTTTCGGTATCTCATTATTGTCACCTATTTCAGGCACCTATGCTGTAGCTGGACGTGGTTTGTATTCCTGTTTTTCAGCAATTGCGACAAGTCCGCCGATCACCATTGCAGCGATACCGATCCAGACAAGTTTGATAAGAGGGTTATGATATATTTGGACATTGACATAACCGCCATTCCTAATATTCGGTGGTATATCCCCGAGTGCAATATAAAGGTCGTTCATACCGATGCTATGTATTGCGGATTCAATTGTGTCTGTATCACCTTGTCCTGTGGTAAAGTAGTAGTGTCGCGCGGGTTTCATAGTGGCAACATGTTTCTCGTCTTTCTCTACATCAAAAATCAGCCCTAAGCGATCATAATTTCCATGATTTTCCTGATATGTATCTAAGAGTGTGAAACGGTAAGCTCCTACTGTCATTGAGTCTCCGAGTTGCAAACTTTTAGACTCAAGTTGAAAATATCCTTTTGATCCCATAATACCGATATACACGATAACTATTCCGATGTGTATAATATACCCACCGTATCTTCTCTTATTGCGTAGTATAAGTAACCATAGACCTTTGAGTAAGTTTGTCGTTTGCCGTTTTGCTCTGAGTTTTGCCCCGCGATAGAACTCATTAAAGATCGCTACCAATACAAATACACTCGCGAAAATACAGAGGAGGGAATAGACAGGTATAGACTTTTCACCGAAAGTGAGAAAGTTCCACATATCTGCAAATATATTCGTTGTTGCCGTCTCAGCAACTTGCACCTCGTTAGAAACTTGAACAACCGCATCATCTAAAGAAACATCCGCTGTGCTTGCTCTAAAGGCAAGAATTGGCAAAGAAACTGCAGCGGCTATCAAACCGATAAAGATAGGGGACAGGAACATCCTGCGAAAGTTGTTAGGGGTGATCTTTTTCCAAGATATAATTGGACCAGCACCTGTTAAAAACAGCAGTAGCAAACCGGGAATTACGACGACCTGATTGAAAAACGCTTCTGGAACTGCAGCCTTTTTGTCCTGAATTGCTTCTGAAACGATGGGCCACAAAGTTCCCCACAGGATGATCAATGTTAATCCAACCAACAACCAATTGTTTAGAACAAACGCGCTCTCACGTGAAAGGAGCGATTCAAGTCTATTTGCACTTTTGAGTCGTTGCCAACGGTAGACAACAAGTCCTATCACACCTGCAGTTGAGACAAGAATAAATCCGAGAAAATACCAACTAATATCTGACTGCGCAAAAGCGTGCACGGAGTCTATGATGCCGCTACGTGTAATATATGTGCCTAAGATAGTAAATTGGAAGGCTAAGGTAATCAGCAGAATATTCCATATCTTGAGCATACTCCGCTTTTCCTGTATCATTACAGAGTGTAGAAAAGCAGTGACAAGTAACCAAGGTAGGAATGATACATTTTCGACGGGGTCCCATGCCCAGTATCCACCCCATCCGAGTTCTTGATAAGCCCAATGTCCACCAAGCGTAATACCGACTGTTAAGACAATCCACGAAAAGAGTGTCCATCTCCGGGAACGAAGAATCCATTCGCTTGAGACTCTACCAGAAGCAAGTGAACCAACAGCAAAAGCAAATGGAACAGTAAGACTAATCCAACCAACATACAGAGTAGGCGGATGAAACGCCATACTCGGGGTTTGCAATAGTGGGTTCATGCCCTGACCGTCGGGTGCTACCAGACCATTGGGAAAACGTTCAAGCGGATTGTATATACCTTGAACTAATCCGGTAACAAGTACGATAAAGAAGAGCTCAACTATGACGATAGGTATAAGGGAGTAATCTGCCAGTGTATCTTTTGCTTTTCTGTTTTGCCAAACGACTATAGCACCGCAGAAAGTTAGCACCCATAACCAGAAAAGCAGGGAACCCGACATTTTTCCCCAAAGCGCAGTGATTTTATAGAGGAGCGGTTGTGCAGCACTGGATACTTCTACCACATACCGCAGCGAAAAATCATCGGTTACAAAGCCAAAAATCAGGGTGCCTGTAGCGACTGAAATGAGAATGAAGGTAGCAACTACAGCATTTCGTCCACTCTGCAAATAATCGGGTTTTCTACGTCTTAGTCCGATACTGAGTGCAACAATCCCCCAAATCGCTGAGAGAACTGAAAGCCATATCGCTGCCTGTCCAAGTTCAGCGGTAACCTGTTGTATGCTATTAACGATTTTATCTATTAACATACTCAACCTCTCAATACTCGGTTACTGCAAGACACTACATACCATTCAACGTAGCCTATTCGTAGGTCTCCATATCTGTGTCACTTTCTACACCTTCATATTTTGATGCACATTTGGTCTGTACCTTCGTAGCAACGACACGGTTATTTTCTGCATCATATCTGCCTTCCACAAAAACACTACCACCATCATTGAAATTGTCCGGTTTAAGATTGTCTTCATAGATAACGTTCACAGTTTCGGTACCTTCACGTTCGCGCACGGCAAATGTTAGTTTAAAATTAGCAGCGTCCCATGTAGAACTTCCCTCTGAGATAACACCGTCAACCTGTATGTTCTGATCATTTGCCGTTTCAGCATTCGCAATAAGTCCTGCAGGTGAAAAGTGCATTACGCTTGTTTGTCTGATACCAGAAACTACCAATAGCACCATGGCAGTCAGTATAATGATGCTGGCAGCGAGGACTTTCAACCTTCGTATCTTCATGTGAATATCCTTCTTTTTTCGTTGAATCGTTTTATAGATATACGCTAAGATCAACCGTAAACAATAGGAATTCTGTCAATATTGTAGGATAAAATCAGTTCAATGCGTTATAAAAATAATACTTGACTTTGTTTTCAAAATCAAGTTAAAATCAGTTGATATTATGTAGCACAACGGAATTCCGTGTCTATCCTATTATGAACATGAACCCCTTTATATAGTTGCGGCAGTTTCTTACAAAGGCATTATACCATACTAAGACCTAAGTTGTCAAAATTGGAATACTGAAGAGGTGTGTAAAATTCTTGTAGCAACACACATGTAAAGTAATCTAAAATAACCTTGACTGAATTAGTAGAAATAGTGTATCATTTAACACATATTTTGTCTGTAACAATAACAATTGGTAATCATCATCTCCTAATTACATAGGCGCGAATTGCGTAGCGATTTAGGGTATGACGGAAGAAGGCATGCGGAAAAACCGTATTGAAGAAGCGATTGAATTGGCTGCAATAGCACATAAGGGTCAACTTCGTAAAGGAACGGATACACCTTATATTATCCATCCGTTTGCTGTTGGATTTATGTTGATGGATGCTGGTTGTTCTGAGTCGGTGGTGATCGCTGGTATACTACACGACACAGTCGAAGACACAGAGTTGACATTGGAGTTTATTCGTAAGAATTTCGGTACTGCCGTTGCTGACATCGTCGAAGGTTGTTCTGAGAATAAGGATTTAAAGTGGACTGCGCGTAAAACTGAACGGATAGAGGCACTGAAAACCGCTACTACAGAAGTCTGTATCGTAACATGTGCGGATAAACTTCACAATTTAAGAACTGTTTTATCAGAATTTGAAGACATTGGTGATGCAATTTGGGATCGTTTTCACGGAGGATATGAGTCACAATCTTGGTACTATCGTAGTATTTTAGACAGTTTAAATAGGCACAGGCATCAAACATATGCCAACATAGCAGAATGTGATAACAAAACAATTGAACAATTTTCTTTCTTCTTTCAACAACTTAATCAGATAGTTACATTTCTCTTTTAGAGTCGTCAAATTGTCGACTTTTTCTGAAACCTACGAAATTAAAAAATTTCATAACTTTCTCAGCAACCAATCAAACATTTTGAAAGCAAACATCATGACTTCCAAAAAAAATGGCAGAAATGTCCGTCTCACTAAGACAGTCAAGTGTGCAGGTTGAGCATCAAAATTAGCTCCGGGTGAGCTAGCACACATCTTAGAGAACCTACCGAAATCTACCGATCCGAATCTATTGGTTGGCACGGAAACATCTGATGATGCTGGTATTTACCGATTATCTGATGATATTGCACTTGTCAATACCGTAGACTATTTTACACCTATAGTTGATGACCCGTATACATTCGGTGCTATCGCTGCAACCAACTCACTAAGCGATGTTTACAGTATGGGGGGGCACCCTAAAACTGCACTAAACATTACATGTTGGCCCAAAGATAGTCTTGAACTTTCTATTTTGGGGGATATAGTGAGAGGAGGTGCCGATAAGGCTACAGAAGCCGGTGCTGCACTTCTTGGCGGTCATACAGTTGATGCGCCAGAGTTGATGTATGGACTCGCTGTAACGGGTGTAGTGCATCCAGAAAAATATGTTAAGAACTATGGTGCACGTAAAGGTGATGTCCTGATTCTAACAAAGAATCTGGGTATAGGCATACTGACAACCGGCTTGAAATTTAACAAAATCAAGGATCATGTATTACCGCAATTAGTAGAGTCAATGACTCGTCTGAACGCTTCGGCTTCTTCTATAATGCTGAAGTACGGTGTGAGTGCGTGCACAGATGTAACAGGTTATGGGTTGCTTGGACATGCTTCTGAAATGGCATCAGGAAACAGTATACGGCTACGTATTGAGAGTAAATCTGTACCGTATTTTGAAGATGCTCCTGAACTTGTGGCGAAAAATACATATACACAAGCTTATATTGCTAACAGCGAGTTCTTATCGAACTGTGTGTCCTTTGATTCAGCCGTATCGGAAGCGATGCGACATATTCTAATGGAAGCTGAAACATCAGGGGGCTTGCTATTTTCAGTACCAGCTGAGAATGCAGATGCCGCAGTGCAGGAACTTCATGCTGCTGACTGTCCAGAAGCGGCAATAATTGGAGAAGTCGTCGCAGAGGATGGCGCACACATTGAGGTACATTAGCCAACTGTAAGTGAAGGGTATGTAAAGTTTTGGTTACATTTTAACCGCGTTACACAATTTTTTAACCGCGTTACACTGAAAGGGTTTCTACAAAAATTTTACACACCCGTAAGTGAACATGCCATGACAAAAAATAAATTAATACAGCAGATTAGAGATGTTTCATATTTGACAGGAACGTTTAAACTTCGGTCAGGCACTATAAGTAATTTCTATTTTGATAAATATAGATTTGAAAGCGATCCACAACTGCTCAACGCGGTTGCTGATCTGATGGTAAAACTACTACCTACCGACTTTGATGGTATAGCAGGTCTGGAATTGGGTGGCATTCCACTTGCTACTGCTATTTCTTTACAATCAGGTCACCCGTGTTATTTTGTGAGGAAAGAAGCAAAAACCTACGGTACGTGCAATCTTATAGAAGGAGGTGTTAAAGAAAAAAGCAGACTTGTTGTTATTGAAGATGTTATTACAACTGCTGGACAAGTGTGTACGTCAATTGAGCAGATACGCGGAGAGGGACATGTTGTAGAACATGTGGTAACAGTGATTGATAGACAGGCAGGGGGAGAGGAAAAGATTAACGCTTTAGGATGTTCATTCGCGTCTGTTTTTACACTGAGTGAATTAGAATCCGCAGACTTAAATTAATTACGAGATTGTATGTAATACCGAAATCGAACCCACGCTGAGGTTGTGTATTAGAGGTTT
>VXOP01000188.1 GCA_009839975.1 Candidatus Poribacteria bacterium | reverse complement strand
TCCATGCATAGGCAACTCGCCAATCAACATCTTTCCCAAACCTGACATTGCCATCCAATTTATCATCTGAACATTTCTGCCAACTTACCTTACCATCTATGGTGTCGTATATCACGGTTGTGTCAAAATGTGTTGCCTCTTCAGGTATATAGGCAGTATCAAAACCGATTTTACCTATATTATCAAATGGACCGAGGACTATCCATAAGTCTTCCGTAATTAAACCCGTTTTTTGAATATGTTCACCTGCTTTGTCCAGCATACCTTTATCACGGTAATACTCAGCGATACTAAGGTTAGCATCTAAATCCTTTGGGGCAATTCTAATCGCTTCAGTGAAATCTTCAAATGCTGCTTGATAGTTTTTTAGTTTAAGATTCATATTACCACGTGCTGTGTATGCTTCACCGTTGTTGGGGTCAAGTTTCAGGAGTTTAGAATAATCGTCTATCGCACCTTTATAGTCTCCGATATGGTTCTTTGTGTGAGCACGCGCATCATATACAAGAATGTTTTCTGGATCAAGTTTTATTGCTTGACTATAGTCATCCATTGCATCATCATGCTTACCGAGGGCGTCCTTGACACTCCCACGGCTCATAAAATAAAGTGCATCCTCTGGATTTAACTGAATAGCTTTATCTAAATATGTTATTGCTTGGTTATAGTTCCCGGCATAGTATTTTTCTTGTGCAATCATGTAATATTGGACAGAACGGATAATTTCCCGTTTATGCCATTGTTGTATAGATTCTGTTTTAGTTTCAGTAAGTAGTGCTTTGACTGCGTTTGAGGGAACAGCATAACTATAAGGATCATAAACTGCAGCTGCAATGCCGATGACTTCACCTATACTGTTTAGAATAGGACCACCACTATTTCCCTCAGAAATATCAACTTTCATCCGAAACCATTTATTGTTCTTCTGAGGGCTATGTATAGTTCCCTCAGTTACTTTGTATTTAGTTGGAAATCCTACCGCATATATAGACTCACCGACCTGGAATTTGTCACTGTTTGCAAGAGGTAGTGGTGTGCCTTCATCTGCAATTTTTAGGACGACAAGATCATTCTCTATATCAAAAGCAGTTACCTCTTCAATTCGCCAGACTGTGTCACTGTTAATCAGTTTTGCGGTATAGAAACCTGGCACTGCAACGACGTGTATATTGGTGACAATCTTATCTCTGTCTACGAAGAAACCTGTTCCCATACCTCCTGTTGAAATGTTACCACCGACTATGCGTACTGTGGATTCTTTTGCCTTTTCGGATATTAAGTCAAGTTCTGTTGGCTTTTCTGCAGTTTCCTGTGCATAAGAGAGTGAGAGAAATGCAACCAGTACCAAAATGTACAATGAAATTTTTTTGAATTGTTTCAATTTATTGCCTCCATGTTTTACGACACACGGCGTGTGCTGACTACTTTTAAACGTTCATTTCTAAATGAAAGGTACCTTCACGATTTTCGCGGGGTGCAGTTTCCCTCGGATGTCAATTTCAATATTTTTCCCAGCAGCTGGTAAAATAGACGCAAAACCGATGTTACATTTCAGACTCGGTGACGGTGCACCGCTTGTCACTTCACCGATAGGATTGCCTTTCTGATAGACTGTATACCCACACCGCGCAACGGCACGGTCCAACATCTGAAAACCTACTAATTTCTTTTTTAAATTCCCTGTTTCTTTCTGTGTGAGGAGGGCATCTTTACCGATAAAATCATCCGTATCTAATTTGACAAACCGTCCTAAACCTGCTTCAAATGGTGTCGTGTCATCATCCATATCCATGCCGTATAGTCGCAGTCCTGCTTCAAGTCGTAAGGTGTCGCGCGCGCCGAGTCCTACTGGGAGTCCTTCTGCCGCTATCATAGCAGGATATAAGGTGTTCCACAAATCTTCCGATCTGTTTGCATCAACATATAACTCAAAACCGATCTCACCTGTATATCCCGTGCGAGAAATTGCAGCAGGTATTCCAGCGACTTCACCAACCACAAACCGAAAAAATGAAATATCAGATACATCCAAATCGGATACGAAAGGATTTAGTATATCCATAGATTTTGGACCTTGCAGCGCAATAAGGGTTGTATTCTCACTGTCATCAATTACATCTGCCCCAAGACTATTGTGTTTTTTTATCCATGTGAAGTCTTTCTCAATGTTAGCAGCATTGACAACCAAAGTATATTCATTATCGGTGTGTCTATAGATGACAATGTCATCAACTATGCCACCACTTTCATTACAAAGGAGTGTATATTGTACCTGTCCATCAGATAGGCGGTTGACGTCGTTTGTCGTGAGTTTCTGGACTAATTCGTTTGCACCTTTCCCCTTAACGTCAATCTCTCCCATGTGCGACAAGTCAAATAGTCCTGCAGATTTACGGACTGCAAGATGTTCCTTTACAATGCTTGAGTATTGTAACGGCATCTCCCATCCACCGAATTCGGTGAATTTAGCCTTGAGGGATTTGTGAACTGCATAGAGGGGGGTTCTTATCATCTGTTTTCTTCAGTATTTTAGGTTTAACCCAAGTTACTACCTATAGGTTTTAGACAAGTAAACGCCGTTTCTAATAGAGTACAATGCATATTTCGCAAGTTTTCGTAGCGCAAACTGTTAGTTTGCGGACAAATATACACAATCTAACAGATTGTGCTACAAGGTGGCAATTTAGGTTAGGTTTAGTATCTTCTCTTTAGTGATGACCAAGTCGTCGCTAATTTAGCATCCGGTTGAACTGCCTGCGGTTCGACGCCTTCAACATCCTGAACATGTTCACCTTCGTATAGACGGATATGGTCAAGCCAAACATCGGTTTTGTCGGTTCCCATGATAATACCTGCCCGTGAATTTACGTCATCTACAGGCATCGTGAATGTAATAACAAACTCACTCCAGATTTCAGTTACATTCATAACCAGTGAAGTGTATACATTCCATGGTATCCCTTGATGCATAATTCGCATCGTAGTGTTTCTCGGTTTTTCTGCTTTTGCCCACACACTATAGGTATAGGTTGTATCTTTTTTCAAAGTAAAAGGTTGTTGATAGAATTGTATGTTTCCTACCGCATTACCCTCTTTAGTGATACTAATATAAGCAGCATTTTCCCCCACAACAGGTTCTGCTTTTTTGCCTTCAGTCAGAAAAACAGCATTTGCACTTTCGTGTGTCCAGTGATGCCATTGATCAAGCTGAAGGTCAAAATCACCGTTTTTGAGGATATTCTCTGGCAATTGTTCTGAATATGCTAAGGTTGATAATCCAAACAATAATATGAGTGAAAATACAACAGTGTAAAGTTGTTTCATTATGATCTCGTTTTGATTGTGCATTCTGTGCCTTGCTGAAGTTTAATATCTATATTCATGGGACTATTCCTGTCTATAAGTATAATGAATTTTTAGCAAGTTTTCAACATCTTTATCTGATATCGCGCTGCGTCTCTATTTTCATCTGGAATTCGCCTGTCTCCGCGTCCCATACATGTAAAGTGTCACTCCAATCCATACTGATCAGTGTTGATCCTCCGTGTATAAACGCAAAAGCATCAAATTCTTCTATCACATCCTTGATGGTAACTCGAAGCTTGCCGGTTTTCAAGTTCCATAAGTGATACGTCCGACTGTCTTCTTGCGTAACTAAAGTTCTCCCATGCGGTGAAATCAGTATCTGGGAACGGACTTCTCTTTTCTTTTTAAGGATAGTCCGAGTTTGACCAGTTCTCGTATCCCATAAGCGAACAGTGTTATCTCTACTACCACTGATCAATGTTTTTCCATCAGGTGAAAAATCAAGAAAGTCAATCCAAGATGTATGTCCTTGAAGTGTAGTCGTGTGTTGACCCGTTTTTGTGTTCCACAGACGTATTGCTGTATCACCACTTCTACCCACGAGTGTTCTACTATCCGGAGAAAACTTTAGTTGATAGATTCGTGTAGTATGATCTTCAAATATTACTTTAGGTTGACCTTTCTGTAATATTGACAGCATGTCGCACAAAATGACCTTGTTGTCATGACTTATACTGGCAAACAGTTTTCCATTTGGAGGAAAAACAATACTACGAACTAATTTTGTATGTCCTTTAAAAACTGCCTTCTGTTCTCCAGTTTTTGGGTTCCATACGCAAATCGTGCCATCCCTGTTGCCACTCACCAAAAACTTTCCATCTGGAGAATACGCAAGCGAATCTATCCAAGCGTTATGTCCTTCAAGAGTTGTTTTTAGTTTACCGGTACTAGTATCCCACAAACGGATCTGATAGTTATTCCATCCATCTCCAGTTGCCAGTGTTCTGCTGTCAGGTGAGAAAGCATGTGAATAGAACTGTGTCGGTGGATCCTTCAGAATAGTCTTGGGTGTACCTTTTACAGCATCCCATAACACAATTTCGCTATTACTTACACTTGCCACTATTTTTCCATCTGGTGAGAAATGTGCTGATTTTACGAGTTCTTTATGCACTTTAGAGAATCGAGTGTTTGTCATCTTTAATGTAAGTACGGGACGAATTGGCATTTGCAATTTATCGGTCGGAATTTGCCAGAACCTAATCACGTCCGCAAAAAGACCATCATGGGTTGTACGTGCTATCCGCTTTACGGCCGGTGAAAATGAGGTTAAACGTTTGGTATTTCTCTGAGGTCCGGAAATTATTCCCTTATATTGACCTGTTTTTACGTCAAAAAAATGAATATCAAAATAACCCCAACTCCCTAAGCTGATCAATGTTTGTCCATCAGGAGAGAATTCAAGTGTTCCAGGTACTCTTTTTGGGACATTTGTTGGAGCTGCTCTTTTTGCGAAATTTGTTGGAGATGGGTGAATTTCATCATTTTCAATGTTCCACAACTTAATTTCTTGATGCGTTTCTGCTGCAAACATGCCACCGTCAACTGAGAACGCTATGGATTCAATACCCCCTTTAAGTCCAGTAACGGTTTTAAGGTGTTGACCGGTATGCCTATCCCATAACAGTATTTTTTGATATCCTGAACTCACAAGC
>VXOP01000234.1 GCA_009839975.1 Candidatus Poribacteria bacterium | reverse complement strand
CAGTGGATGAAGCACCGCGTGGACTTACCGTCTATGGACAGGAGAAGGACAATGCTACTTACGCGCTTGCACGGATGAACATGATTCTCCACGATAATCCAACAGCAGAAATATGGCACGATAACACACTCTCTGCCCCTTATTTCAAAGGTGATGATAACAGACTCAAACGCTTTGACTTTGCCGTAGCCAATCCTCCTTTTTCTGACAAAGCGTGGATGACAGGATTTAATCCGGATAAGGACGAATATAATCGGTTTGAACACGGCATTCCACCTGCCAAAAATGGTGATTATGCGTTCCTGCTGCATTTCATTACATCGCTCAAAAGCACGGGTAAAGGTGCAATCATCTTACCACACGGTGTGTTGTTCCGTGGCAACAAGGAAGCGGACATCCGTATAAAACTCATTAAACGCGGATATATCAAGGGTATCATCGGATTACCCGCCAATCTGTTTTACGGCACTGGTATCCCAGCTTGTATTCTCGTGATTGACAAGGAGAACGTTAAACACCGCACTGGAATCTTTATGATAGACGCAAGTAAGGGGTTTCTTAAGGATGGTAACAAGAACCGTCTGCGCGCGCAACATATCCATAAAATCGTGTCCGTCTTCAACAATCAGACTGAAATCGACGGTTATTCCCGCATGGTGCCAACCTACGAAATTTCGGACACTGCCAACGACTATAACCTCAATATCCCGCGTTACATAGACAACAGCGAACCCGAAGACCTTCACGATCTCAATGCACACCTGAATGGTGGCATCCCCGACACCGATATTGACGCGCTTAAGCCGTATTGGGATCAGTTTCCCACACTCCGACAAGAGTTGTTTGCGGCAAACGGTAGACCCGGTTATAGCGACCCACAGGTAGATACACAGCAGGTAAAAACAACTATCCTCTCACATAACGCGTTCACGGATTACCAGCAACGTATTACTGCTGTCTATGAGAGATGGCAAAATACACATGCACCACTACTGCACGGTATTGATGACAGTACCAAACCGAGAGATATTATTGACGCACTCTCGGAAAACCTACTGACACAGTTTGATGACGTGCCACTGCTTGACCCTTATGATGTCTACCAAAAACTGATGGACTATTGGGAAGACGTGATGCAGGACGATGTGTATCTCATCACAACAGATGGATGGGTGAAGGCATCGCAACCGCGCGATATTATCCAAGAGAAGAACCTTAAGGAAACCCCTGATCTCACCATCAAGAAAAAGAAATATAAGATGGATCTGATTCCACCGTCATTGATTGTTGCACGCTACTTTGCCGATGAACAGACAGAAATTGACGCATTACAAACTGTACTGGAGAGTGCTGACATGGCACTTGCGGAATATATTGAGGAACACACTGGTGAAGAGGGATTGCTCTCAGAGGTCGTCAACGACAGTGGTAACGTCACAAAAACTAGTGTGAACGCACGGATTAAAGAACTCACACCCAATCTGATGACACGCAACGAGACGCAAGACAACGAGGCGGAACAGGAAGCACTTGAACACTGCTTATCGCTGATTGATGCCAAATCTAAAGCGGACAAGGCAGTGAAGGATGCACAACTTGCACTGGACGAACAGGTGCTGACGCGTTACGGTACACTCACTGAGGAGGAAATCAAGCAGCTTGTGATAGACGATAAATGGTTTGCTACTATCCAAGCCGCAGTTGCGGATGAGGTGCAGCGGTTGACACAGAATCTTACCGAACGCGTCAAGGAATTAGAGGAACGTTATGCACAGTCGTTGCCATCTCTATTGCAAGACGCACAGGAGTTTAGTATGAAGGTTGATAAGCATTTGTTGAATATGGGAGTGGTATGTCATGAGTAATCAGAAAAGATATAGCGGAGAGTGGAAAACAAAGCAGCTGTCTGATATATGCATACCGCGGGGAATTGTCCGTGGACCGTTTGGAGGCACGCTCAAGAAAGACATATTCGTCCCTTCTGGATTCAAAGTTTATCAGCAGCAGAACGCCATTTACAAGAACCCTGAGATAGGTTCCTACTTTATTGACCAGTCCAAATACGCTGAAATGCACAGGTTCAGCGTATCTCCTGGTGATTTCATAGTTAGCTGCTCTGGGACAATAGGTCGAATTTTTCAAATATCTCCTGATGCTCCACAAGGTGTAATAAATCAAGCACTGTTGAAGATAACGACCAATGATGAATTCGTCTACGACCAGTACTTCTATATCTTATTTGAATGGGATGAATTTCAGAATAAGATCATTGACAGCACACAGGGAGGGGCAATCAAAAACTTGGTCGGAATGAATATCTTTAGGACTATTCCGGTTACTCTTCCTCCCCTTGAAGAACAACGCGCCATTGCCGAAGTCTTGTCAGATGTGGATGGGTTAATCAATGCCTTGGACGCACTCATCGCCAAGAAGCGCGCCATCAAGCAAGCCACCATGCAGCAACTCCTCACTGGCAAGACGCGCCTGCCTGGGTTTAGCGGGGAATGGGAGACAAAGCGGTTGGGAGAGATTGCTCAGATTAAAAAGGGATCTATGATTACTGAGAAAGATGTAGTTCTTGGGACTATTCCTGTGATAGCAGGAGGTCAGAAACCTGCCTACTATCACAACACTGCGAATCGTACTGGTAAAACCATTACTGTTAGTGCTTCCGGTGTGTATGCAGGTTTTGTCGCTCTCTACAATCAACCGATCTTTGCGTCAGATTGTTCAACAATTAGCGAAAGTTCTCATTATTCAATTGATTTTATCTATTATTATTTGGTATTCAATCAAAATGTCATCTATAACGCCCAAACAGGTGGAGCGCAACCACATTGTTATCCTACTGATTTGATGACTATGCAGATCGATCTTCCTTTACTTGAGGAACAACGTGCCATCGCCGCTGTTCTCTCCGATATGGATGCTGAAATCGCCGCGTTGGAGCAACGTAGAGACAAAACCATCGCTATCAAGCAAGGGATGATGCAGCAACTTCTTACGGGTAAGGTGCGGTTGTTGAAATGAGAAACATAAAACACCAGTCACATGATGGGAATTGAGGGTGTTTTAACGCAATGACGGGGATAAACTTAGATTATTGTTGGAGGTTTGGCTCTAGTGTCCAGCCATTTTTAGTGGCAAGTCTAGCAAGCGCAATTTGTAACAGACTAAATGCTTTTTTCTGCTTGTTCTTTGAACCAAATAATTCGGGTTTAACAATAATAATTGCATGAGCAGGATTATCACAGGTTGGATCCGGGATAACGTCTACAGCGTGTTCGGCTATAACTTCATTCTCATGTTTTGTTTTTACAGTTCCTATTGCGCGGACATCACCCGCATTTATGCTAACAATTCCATTTGCCTTAGATAATAAAGCCGAAGAAGGATCGAAGTTTTTTAACTTCGCCCTATCTACAGAAGGATTTTTATGGTCGGGTATTTTAGCAGGATCCCAAAAGGCATGTGGCTCAATTATGAGTTTTCCGTCTTGAATAGAATATTCTTTATCTTCTAATTTTCCTCGCACATTTCGATAGAGTTCCTCATCATCTTGCACGGGATCGTGACTATTCATCAATTAACCATTCCCAAAGTGTCAAATAATTATCAGGTATTAGAAAATCTACTTCCATCTCTGTATCAATGTTTGTGCCCCAAACTTTGAAGTAATCCACCTCATGTTCACTGATTTGAAAGTGTATTTGCCGTTCGCCCTTGTACCATGCTGCAGTTACGTCCCCGTCTCCATCGCTGGAGATAGTTGGAGTGTTACATTGATAGCCAGCGGAAGTGACAGTATTTATATATGCATCTATTACCTCTCTTGCATGTGCTAAGGTTAATTTTGTCGGTTTTAGTGATCCGCGCTCATCCCAGTTATCTTCTCGTTGTGATAGGATGTCAAATTGCTCTGATATTTCAAACGTTTGTTTTTCAATCTGATACTTGTGGAGTTGTGTGAAGTCCGTTATTGCAGTTCCGACTTCTGTGAGAGTGAAAACTACATCTGTATCTGATTGTGGAACTATGATAGTACTATGCAAATATGATCCGCGAATATCTTCATACATCTTTACCGCTTTGTCAAGAAGTTGAACCAATTCATGCTCTGGAAAGACAGCATCAGATTCTACATCGTCCAAATTCTCTACTTGTCTTTGGCAGGTTTTCCTATAGTTAGAATTTGCATCTGCATGAGCGTGAACAATATCCGATAGCAACGTCCTATAAGTATTATGTGAAAATGATCCGTAAATATCTTCTTTAGTCCGTGCGATTCCGCCATGCAATTGCGTTGATTCAGGTTCCCAAAAGCGAACATTAGAATCAGCATAGCTTAGATTCTCTATTTGACTTTGGAACGTTTTCCTATAGTTAGCAACATTTATCTCATGATCTATAGCTACGTGTATATCTGATAGGGAGGATCCGTAAGTATACGACAAATTTAATGGCGGATCATCTCCCTTGATTTGTTCTATTTCACCATACAGTTGAGTTGATTCAAGTTCCCAAGGGTGAACATTGGCATCAACATAACTTAGATTCTCTATTTGACTTTGGAAACTTTCCCAGTGGTTAGTTGTAGGAAATTTTGTTTCTTGGGTTGTTTGATCAACAGGATCAGGAAATTTTGATACTACAAAGGGAGTTTTAATCCCTTTATGTCTCAGACTTGCCCATTGCGTCTCGTAGAGTATTGGTAATACTCCACTCAAAGATGTTTCGCTCATGTCGCTTGAATAAGTCACACTTCGCCAAAACCTCATCTATTTCTCCTATATTACGGTCATAAAAGCAATCAATGTCAATTAGATACGATTCTTCATCGGTGATTCTCCTTTGTCCAAAACTTCCAGAGACTGGAGAGAAAGTATGAGTCACATTCGCTTTTATTTCCTTGTCATCAAATTGAGAGATTGTTTGCAGTTTTGAGACATCATTCGCTATAGGTGTTCCTAATAACGGAAAAATATACTCAGGGATAAAAGACTTAACACTCACTTCTTGCAAATTATGTAGGAT
>VXOP01000216.1 GCA_009839975.1 Candidatus Poribacteria bacterium | reverse complement strand
ATAAAGAAGTGCAATGGACACATTTGCACGGAAATATATAGGTTAATTCTATCGATATTTTTCTAAAAGGCTCCACCGTGCAGTTGTTCGGTTTGTAACTGAGAATGCGACGTATAGACACGGTTTTATACGGATATTGAAAGATCGTTATGATGTCAGTATAGAAGTTCCCGATTATACCGAACTGACTCGTCATACAACTGGTGAAAATGCGGGACGGTTTGCTGAATTTAAGAACGAAGAACTGATGGCACTCGTGTCAATGCTTGAAGAGTTTCCGCAAGGTATGCTTAAAACCCCCGGGCTGAAATACTTGGTTAGGCGTTTAGATGGAACACGACACCCGCTTCATCCAGGTGCAGCTGCGGTTGCGTGGACAGGTGCAGGCTATATTGAGTTTATGGAATCTGCTTTCAAAAAACAGGGATTAGACTCTATTCACCGTTTGATTCTACATGAAAAGGCACACTTCCTTTGGGCATACCTCTTTGACGAACAACTCAAACAGGATTGGATAGAACTCGGTGGATGGTATGAAAACCCTGCCGATAAAGATGGTTGGTCAACCACTAAACAGACTGAATTTGTATCTGCTTATGCTCACGGTGTCAATCCGAATGAAGATATGGCGGAGAGTATCAGTTTTTACATTGTTCGACCTGACAAGTTGCGTTCACGATCACCCGCTAAATACGAGTTTATTCAAAATCGCATTATGCATGGCACCCGCTATATCTCACAGATACGCGAAGATTTGACGTTTGAAGTCTACAATCTCTATCCTGATTATGTGTATCCGGGACGAATTATACGGGTTGATTTACAAGTTGATGGTGCCCCCGAAGAAGATAAGCAAATCTACATTGAGATTGAAATTCATGGTGAGAGCAACTTGGATACAGCACATGAGGGATTC
Source organism: Candidatus Poribacteria bacterium (assembly GCA_009839975.1). Lineage (GTDB taxonomy): Bacteria > Poribacteria > WGA-4E > WGA-4E > WGA-3G > MSPOR6. Next base: position 4,157 of record VXOP01000216.1, on the reverse strand, counting down.
ATACGTTTAGTTGGAAAAAAATGCCTTTCAGAATATCATATCCGACTTCATCCAATAGATGCCAACGGTCAATATGTCCAGGCGGGGCATGTTCTTCGAGGACATCTCACCATACCGCGCTATGCGCCAAGCGGTTATTGGACTCCAGACCAGATCAGGCTCCGGGATGCTAATGGAAACGAACGGCACCAATCCCAAATAGACTTCGGATGGAAACTCTATATTGACAACCTGATTGAGGATTGTCAACCACCCATTTATGTCAAAAACTCGGTCAGACTCTCTTTATCACAAGAAAAAACGGAAATGGGAAATCCTTATCAAATCGTTCACGTGCGTTGGCATGTCACTGAAGATAATGGAGTCAAGGGTTGTGTTGCCACTATGAACGATAATAATCGTGAAACCTATGGAATAGGTGGTGGTGGTGGGGCTGTGGTCGGTGTGGAACAGACCATCGCCCAAAAAGGTAGTGAAGTCCATGCCAAAATAGTTGTTCCAGACTATCGCCTGAGCGGAACTTATTCACTTGCTTACGTTCATACAGCAGATGTTGTGGGGAACATAGGTCCTGTCTGGTTTATTCCACCAGAGAATCAGAGCTTAATAGGAGAAAATGACCAGTTTGTGCTTGATGAAGGACCTTACACAATAGAGATACACACGCGGTTTCCTGATGACACTCCACCCGTGTTGGACTTGAATCAAATTACGATCAATGCGGAACCTACTCGTCCGGAAGACCCAAATGGTGAAACCCTTGTTGATATTGCCTTCAGAGTGAAAGACGACATTAGTGGGTATAGTTCCTCAAAAATACTTCTACGCGACCCACAAGGCGTAATGCATCAATATAACCATAGGGCTCCGGATCATAACTACATGTATTTCATAGGTGATCCTACTGTGAATACACACTATCAATTAAACATTACTTTACCGGTTGGCAGTGTCCCGGGTAGATGGGGACTTGCTGAGATGACTGTATTTGATAAAGCGGGGAATACACAACGAGCAAACTTCACCGAAATCGTCCGATTTGAAGTGAAAGACGTTTCTGCATATACCAAACCTGATATCAACGAAGACGGAAAGATAGACATTCTTGATCTGATATTCATTGCCCAAGCGTTTGAAGATTACAATGAGAAAGCTGATGTCAACGGTGATGGCATTGTTGATATTCTGGATTTAATATACGCCGCCAGTCATCTCAATGAGGAAAACGTAGCTGCACCTACTGCAAATGGTACAACTGCCAACCAAATTCAAAGTTGGATTACACAAGCAATGCAAGCGGATGATGATAGTCTTGCCTTCCGTAGAGGTATCCGTGTGCTACAGCATCTCTTACTTACGATGCGTCCGGAAACGACTGCATTGTTGCCAAACTACCCCAACCCCTTCAATCCTGAGACGTGGATACCTTATCATCTTTCAAAACCTGCAGAGGTTACGTTAACTATCTATGGCGCAAACGGTTCGGTTGTTCGGACACTGGCATTAGGACATCAGTCTGCAGGTATTTATCAAAGTCGAAGACGTGCTGCGTTTTGGGATGGTAAGAATGCGGTAGGTGAGTCTGTAGCAAGTGGAATCTATTTTTACACTTTATCCGCAGGAGATTTTTCTGCAACGCGTAAGATGTTGATACGGAAGTGACAAAGATTGGAAGGGTGGAAGGTAGAAGGGTGGAAGATGTAGTGTCTATTTTACCGCCCTTTCATCCTTCCAATATACCATTCAAAACCTGATTGCACGGTGCAATCAAAAACTATATAGTGAACTTTAGAATTAATGAAACACTTCACAACGGGCTCAGCAGGCACAATCTGGCAGATTGTGGCAGAATACATGTTTGGTATTCTGCATTAAAAATGTCTCATAAATTTCAAGGTTTACTATAAAAGAGGTAATTATGAAAACGACACGATGTTTTATACTTACATTAATCACTTTTGTAACGCTTGCGTTTGTGCCAAACAGTTTCGCACAAAACGAGGTCAATACCGCGCCCGCGTATGTAGTTCGGCTTGCCTATGTATTACCAAAAGATCGTGAAGCACAACCGGACATTGACGCTAAACTTGATGCGTTGATAAAGGCAACACAGTCGTTTTTCGCGAATGAAATGGAACGTCATGGTTACGGTAGAAAAACTTTTAGGTTTGAAGCGGATGCCAACGGAAATGCTATTGTTCATCATATCAAGAGTACCCAAAACGATGAATACTTTCAAAATTGGACGGGGGACCCACAGGCGATGCGTAACTATTTTGGTGAGCATTTTAACTTAGAGAAGTATATATTTTTAGAGGCAAATGATGTTAGCAAAGAGCGATTGGGGTATGGTAGTTTTTGTGGATTTTGGGGTGGTGTTGCTTCTATACCGGCTTCAGGCGAGTGTTTTGATGTATCTGTCGCTGCCCATGAACTTGGACATGGTTTTGGCTTAACGCACAATTTTTACGATAATTCTTATATTATGTCTTATGGCGCGCATCGCGATAGGTTGTCAGCGTGTGCTGCAGAATGGTTAGATGTGAGTCCATATTTCAATCCGGACAAAGTGGTAACGCGCAATCGGAATACAAGTGTAGAGTTGCTGTCAAATTCCTTTGATGCGGCACCGCCCCACGCTCTGCGGCTGCGTTTAGAAATCAGTGATTCGGATGGTCTTCATCAAGTGCAACTGATTACGATAGATGAAAACATCAACTATTCAGAATATATGGATTGTCGGTCGCTGCGGGGTGTGCGCGATATTGTTGAGTTTGAGATAATTGCCGATGTGACAGCCGTGGAACTTAAAGTTATAGACAAATCTGGTAACATTATGCGGACGGTTTTTGATATAAGCGACACAGTTATCCCCAGTTCCTTAGTCGTTGAGATACCCGATGCAAACTTAGCTTCAGCGATACGTGACACCTTAGGCACAACACTTAATGATCCCATAACAAGCATCGCACTGTCAAGACTTCAAACGTTATCTGCTATTAGGTTGGGTATAACTGACCTCACGGGACTTGAGCGTGCGGTGAGTCTGAGGAATTTAAATCTTGCTTCTAATCGCATCAGTGACATTACGCCCTTAAAAAATATGACCCGTTTAGTACATTTAAATCTCCAGCATAATCAGATTAGCGATATTGCCCCGCTCAAAAAGTTAGTGCGATTGGAATCGTTATATCTTGACAACAATAATTTGATAGATGATATTATGCCACTTTCGGATATGGCGCGAATGAGATATTTACAACTCCCCAGTCCACTGCTCACCGACATCACGCCGCTGTCCCGAATGACGCGGTTAGTAGAGTTATATATAGGCAAGAACCAAATCAGTGATATTACCCCGCTTTCAAAGATGACACAATTAGAATCGCTTAACTTATCTAACAATCAAATTATAGACATTCATCCCCTATCCGAATTAACAAATTTGAAAGAACTTAACTTGCATAATAATGAGATCAGCGATGTGCGTCCACTTCTCAGGTTGTCAAATCTAAACAGGACTTGGATTTGGGGAAATCCGATTATTGATCGAGAACCTCTCGTAACACTCCTGCGGCGCAATCCAGAAGTAAAAATCTATCATAAGAAGGGAGGTGACCCCCTACCTGTGACGCTTTCCCGTTTCAAAGCCGTACAAACAGGTAGCGGTGCTTTTATTAAATGGACAACCGAATCAGAGGTGGACAATGCGGGTTTCTACATCTATCGCAGTCCAACAAAAGGTGGCGAGTTCAAAGTCGTCAACCCGATAATGATCCGAGGCGCAGGTACTACAGGTGAACGCAACGAATATACGTGGACAGATACCACCGCTAAACCGAATACCGTCTACTATTATCGGATAGAGGATGTTTCACATGCGGGGGAACGTGAGAAGTTAGCCACCGTCCGCTTGCGTGGGTTTGTGTCTGCTAGCGGTAAATTGACGACAAGGTGAGCGGATTTGAAAGCGACAAACTAATTGCCCTTATAGGTAGTATATTTCTATAAGCTGACAGTAAGTGATTTTACTGCAACGCGTAAGATGTTGATTCTGAATAAGTAAAAAGCAAAATTCAGGTACAGATTATTGACGGATTCCGCAACATGACGTGTAGAAAGATGAATCTCGTTGAAAGAGGACTAAAATATATAAG
>VXOP01000177.1 GCA_009839975.1 Candidatus Poribacteria bacterium | reverse complement strand
GTATTTAGCTGTTTTAACCCTGTTAATGATGTAATATCACTAATATCATGAGATGATGAAAGCCTTAATTCATTAAGTTCTGTCAATCCAGCGAGCGGAGAAATTTCACTTATATTAGTTCTATATAATGATAATATAGTTAATTGTGTCAAATCTGTGAGAGGTATTAGGTCATTAATCGGCATGAAATCAAGTCTTAATTCCTTAAGTCGTGTCAGATCTGCAAGTGGCGTAAGATCAGTGATAAAATTAAAGGTAAGCTCTAACGACTCAAGCGTTGTTAATCCACTGAGCGGTGTGATGTCCCTGATAGAATTTTTAGCAAGATTTAAACTTGTCAATTGCGTTAAATTCGATAAGGGTTGGATGTCTTTAATTTGGTTTGCTCCAAGTGAAAGGTGCGTCAGATTGGTTAATCCTGTCAGCGATGTAATATCACTAATTCGGTTGCTTTGAATTGAAAGGTGCGTCAGATTGGTTAATTCTGTCAGTGATGTAATATCACTAATTCGGCTGTGATCCAGAACCAAACGTTTCAATTGTGTTAGACTAACAAGCGGCGTGATGTCTACAATTTGGTTATGGCTAAGTAATATCTCTGTTAATCCCGTCATTTTCTCTATGCCAGTTAACTCACTTATTTGAATACCTCTTGCATCCAGTTTTTCAATCTTTTTCAACTCCTTTTCTTTAAAATGTGTAACTTCATCCAAAGTGATTCCATTCCGCAATATGAGTCTATTCCGAATTATAGCAGCTAAATTTGGATCCGGTATCTCAACGGGTTCTGGAGGTGAACAACTGACGATAAATGTGAGGAGTAATAACAACAAACATAATTTTCTCATGACATTCAATTCCTCTCAAATGATGAATTGTCCAAACTTCAGTTTGCAGGGGTAGGCACTACAAAATCAACATGCATCGGTTCACCAGAAGATAACGGTAATTTAAGCGAAGGTTGACCCAGAAACCATTTGACACCTTCAATTCTACCGATATGTTGATATACTAAGCGATCCTCTCCTATTTTTGCTTCAAGGGTGATAGGTTTATGGACAGGCACAACATCTTCAAAACAGAACCTACCTTTCACATCGCTAAATACAGGAACTCCTGGCTTCTCCAAAAAAGGAGAACTATAAGATATTTCAACGTTCTTAAGGGGTATTATCTTTGTATCGTTATTTTTAATGAAGACTCTGCCGGAAACCGTTCCACTAAAAGCATCCCGCCATTCCTTCGCTGCGAAATCTTTTACAGAAACTATTGTAATCATTAAAATCACAAAAAGAGAGAAATGATATATATCTTCAATATGACTGGTAAGAATAAAGTTAATAACTCCAAATACTACCCAAAATACCAGATGAATGTAGTAAAAGGCAGGCTTCTTTTTCTTACGCATAAACATGACCCCATTAATTACAGAACTGGTATTACCCTGTTACAGCACCTTCGGACGCAGAGGAGACAGATTTCGCGTATTTCGCCATGACACCACGCGTATAACGCGGTGTGGGAGGATCCCACGCTTCTAAACGCGCCTGTATTTCAGCATCAGAGAGGGAAACATCCACCCTACGTGTTCTGGCATCAATCACAATCTCGTCCCCTTCCTGTAAAATAGCGATGGGACCCCCTATTGCTGCTTCGGGTGCAACGTGACATATCATAAAGCCGTGCGTTGCTCCAGAGAATCTGCCATCTGTCAGAAGCGCAACATCTTCACTTAGACCTGCACCGACAATTGCTGCTGTCACACCTAACATCTCCCGCATGCCAGGTCCACCTATGGGTCCTTCATAACGTATCACAACCACATCACCCGGTTTGATTTTACCACCCTTGATAGCAGCAAATGTGTCCTCTTCACGTTCAAAGATACGCGCGGGACCCCGATGCAACGTTTTTTCCTGACCCGCCAACTTTATCACACACCCATCAGGAGCAAGGTTACCTCGCAAGATAGCAAATCCACCGGTAGGCTTCAAGGGAGCATTAACTGCTCTAACAACCTGTTGACCCGCCGTCTCAGTTGCAGCAGCCGCTTCCTCACCGATTGTTTTACCCGTAACAGTCAGTTCATCCGTATGCAGCAAACCTGCTTCTATCAACCGTTTCGTTAAGAATTGGATACCACCCGCTTCATACAGATCGGTTGCGACAAACTGTCCACCCGGTTTAAGGTCTGCCAATACAGGTGTCTTTTGACTAATCGTATGGAAATCTTCAAGGGTCAAAGGTATCTGTGCTTCATAAGCAATAGCAAGCAGATGCAGAACACCGTTTGTTGAACCCCCAGTTGCAGCAACAGAAGTAATCGCATTCTCAAGAGACTTTCGGGTAATGATCTGACTCGGACGACGGTCATTAGCTAGCATATCCATCACAAGTTGTCCCGCTTTATATGCTTCGTTATCCTTCTCTTCTGCTACAGCTGGCACACTCCCGCTACCCAACGGTGCGATACCTAACATCTCAACAGCAGTCGCCATCGTATTTGCAGTGAACTGACCCCCACAAGCACCAGGACCAGGGCAGCCTTTACTAATCAGGTCGTCCAATTCCTCAACTGTGATTGTACCTTCTGCGTGCTGTCCGACCGCCTCAAATACGTCCTGTATTGTGACATCGCGTCCCTGAAAATTACCCGGCATAATTGAACCGCCATATAACGTGAGAGACGGAATATCTAAACGTGCCAACGCCATCACCGTACCGGGGACTGTCTTGTCACATCCGCAGAGTGCAATCACCGCATCAAACATGTTGCCGATAGAGACCAACTCTATTGAATCCGCAACGACTTCTCTGCTGATGAGAGAGGTTTTCATCCCCTCTGTTCCCATTGTAATACCATCAGAGATACTCACAGTATTGAATTCCAGCGGCGTTCCACCAGCATCACGGATACCAGCCTTAACCTTAGCCGCAAGCCGTCTCAAGTGGAAGTTACAAGGTCCTATTTCAATCCATGTATTCGCAACCCCGATAATTGGTTTGTCAAGGTCTTCAGGTGAAAGTCCACCATCACCGAACATCAGCATCGTACGTGCAGCAGCGCGGTCGGGACCATCGGTAATCGCATAACTCCGGGGTTTCAGTTTATTAGACATGATTCTGTATTCTCCTGCATAAGCATATATATATATGAGAGCGGGTGGAATGTTGTCAAACGACATTCACTAAAAACTATGTATTGAACCTATTATAGCAGATTTACGCTTTTTCTGCCTGCTGAAAATTGGATAAGTCCGTGAAAAGTTATTCACCCCATTCCGGTAGTATCTGATTCGTGAAATCAACGGTGTATGGTGAAAATAATTGAGTGGCAAGGGGGACTCAATTTGAATAATATTCACGGATTCTTTCGTTTTTTTGCCTATTTTGACTGAAATTTTAGAAAAAGTTCACTTTTTTGCGTTTTGGGCATCATTTTATGCACCTATTTGGGTAAAAAACTGTGTCTTTAAGTATTGAAAGGGAAATGCAAGCATAATGATGAAGATTTTTTTCTTCACTTGCACCTTTTTAGGTCGAAATCTGTGTCTTTAATTATAGAGGGTATTACATACCTTTGTTTGAAAGTTCACTATACTTATCAATAAATTAAATGTTATGCAGTCTCAAGGCGACGACGTTGTCGTCACAAAGACTTTTAAAGTGTATAAACCTGATGTAAATAGTGGGTATGGATCAGACACCGGTGTCTATGGAGAGACGGAACTTAGTCAGCACTCCTATGAGCATCCTTATATAACGTTCAGTGCGTCTGTTTGGGCTGAGAACGATACTGAATTTAACTGGCAGAGCACCTCCATGTTCAGGCATATCGTCACCGGTCCAAATGGTTTCTCTGATACGAAAGAATCCATTCCACCGTCGCAGGAAATAACCAAAAACGGCGGCACCTACGGTCCTTATTATGAGAATTATGAAGAATCTATGCAGATAGATATTACCAGTGGAGGTCCTGGTTCTTATACCTCTGATATATATATTCGACACAATGTTAAAGGAAACGCCGGAGACGGTTTTAAGAAAGACAACTGGAATATATTTCTTGAACATACTTTTGAATGGGATTAGACTACCCGATAACATTTATCTATAAGGAAGGAGCATCGTCTCCTTCCTTATCCAAAGGAGATATACAATGCGTTTATACTTTTACATCTTCTGCTTAGTTCTCATGTTTTCACCTCTGGTTGATGCTAAGATAGTTTTTGACTCGAAACGCGATGGTAGTTATGGTATATATGTCATGGATGATGATGGTAGTAATGAGATGCTGCTAACAGATATGTTCGGTCCTAAAGATGCTTGCTGGTCACCCAACGGTAAACATATTGTGTTTTCGAGACGTGCAGCACCAGGTCGTGATTCTCAGCAAAGGCATCTATTTATAATGAGAGCAGACGGCACGAATATTCGGCAACTTACACCACCCGTAAAACCTTTTGGAAGAGATTCTTTCCCATCGTTTTCACCAGACAGTGAATCTGTCATCTTTAATCGCTATGAAGTGATCAACAATAGGAACAAGAAAAGCAGTGTCTGTGTGATGAACCTAAAAAGCGGCAAAATCAAAAAAATCTACGATTCAATTGCAGACTTCCCAAAATGGTCTCCTGATGGACGGTACATCGTATTTACAACTGCTCAAACTGCGGGTGTAAGTGGTAATACTATCATGATTATGAAATCGGATGGTGGACATCCACGCGAACTATTGCCAACGCCTCCTAACAACGGTCAACTCATTAGTTACTATTCACCCAGATGGCATCCCGATAGTAAACAGATATTGTATAAACAGTCTTTCCAGACACTCGGGAAAGATGAGAAGGGCGTAACATTTTATATCCCTCAAGGGTATTACTATTTTATTTACAATATGCAGGACGAGAAAACCCGAAAGTTGCAGATACCAGATAACTTACATGCATACGGTCTTGATTGGATGGATAACGGTGCGTCTGTCGTTTTCAGTGCACATGAGGTGGAACTTAACGTTCGGTTTAGTCATTCACAACCACCTACTAATATCTATAAGTATGATATAAAAAGTAGAAATATCACACAGTTGACAAATA
>VXOP01000015.1 GCA_009839975.1 Candidatus Poribacteria bacterium | reverse complement strand
CTTCAAAAAACATTGACTTTCTGATTAAATTAGTGTAAACTTTATTCACATTGGTATTTTGTAATTCTTGGAGAATAGAAGACGCATGAGACATGATTTTTCTTATCAGAAACCACTTACATTACTATTTTGTTGTATCTTTATCCTAATTACGAGTATCCAACCTGCTGATGCGGGTAAAGGTAATAGAACTTTTGCAATCACAATGCTTGTATCGGGATTAGGTTTACAAGTCGGTAGCACGTTCCTAAATGCATCTGCTGAAAACAGGTATGAAGACTATCTCTCTGCTGTGATCCAATCCGATATTCAAAGTCAGAAGAGCGATGTTGTAACTTTCAAAAATGCCAGTGTATCCATGTCTCGTGTAGGTTACGGATTTATCGGACTCGCCGTGATTATATCTATTCTTGACCAAATAAGCGAGAGTTCAATAGACACGGAGTCTATACCGCAACAAGATATGAATACATTGTCAGGAAGAATCGGACAGAATACCTTTAGTTCGTCAAATCCTTCATATTTAATGTCGCACTTAAACGCATCTTTTCAATATTCAAAGGGTGTTGGATTGTACCCTTCTTATGATATTCAAGAGCAGCGGACAAACCTACAATTCACGTTCCGTTTTTAAGGTAACCAACATATAAAAATGCTACGATAAATCTTCAAAGAGGCCATTTCAATGTTTAAAGGGTTGATGAAATCATTCCATACTATTGCTCAAATCTTAACTTTGAAAACCGCATCACTGATATACCTTCCTATTTTTCTCATTTTCGCTGTATTTGCTGGTTGTACCAATAATGAGGACTTTGCTAACCCATTCGATTCCGATAACTTGAGAACAGCAGGTGCACCTGAATTGGAACTATATGCGGGAGATAAACAGGTTAGAGTCACATGGATAGATACGGAACAAGAAGGGATAAAAGCATATAAGATATATAGACGTTCAATAAGCAACTCAGATGAACCGTTTGCGTTGATTGCTACGGTGGATGCCCCAGCGAACGAGTATATTGACACAGATAACATAGAAAACGACCGTCTTGATGAGTTTGGACGACCGCTTGCGTATGAATATCGTATGTCACACATTGACACTAACGATGTTGAAACCCCTGATCCGACTAATCCTCCGGACCCGAATCAGGAACCTTTTCGCCATTGGCAGACAGCCACGGTAAAGCCAAGTATCGCACCACCAGTTCCCGTTGTCACACTTGGTGAGCCGGTAGACCTTACTGTGAATCTATTTTGGAGCGACTACGAGTTTCCTAATGATTTTGATACTTTCCGTGTATATGCTGCAATAGATGATGGAAATACTGAGCATCCCGTCTTTAACCAGATCGCTGAAATAGAACGAGATGAGTTGGGTTACGCTGACACGAATTTCCGTGAGGATGGTATAACAAAGCTATATCGTGTCGCTGCTGTAGATATATTTGGTGTTGAAGGTATTACCACGATTTCTGCGACATCCCCTAATCTGCCTCCTGCGCCTCCGGTAAATGTTAGCGTAGTATATATACCACGTTCACTGTTTAACAACAAGTATGATGCTACGATTTCTTGGACTGCAAATACAGAACCAGACCTTGCAGGATACCAAATCTACACCGAGGATGCAGAGGGTAATTTGTATACACGCGGAACAGCGAATCGTTTTGAAACAGAAATCACTTTTCCGGGTGAAGACCCACCGCCGGGAGGTGAAGCACCTGTTCGAACTTATTATATATCCGCGTATGACAATACACCTGGACCTGATGGGGAACGCGACCATAGCGAAATAGTAATGGCACAATAATATTTATAATAGTTTTGTGAGATTAGAATTATGAGGATATAAAATGCACTTAAATTTTCGCCTTTTATTTGGATTAGTGATCGTTATACTATTAGCAAGTTCACCACCCAAGTGTTATTTTTCTGCCCAGACTGTCCCTGTTTCGCAGCTAACAACGATTCAGACAGCGGAACCGATAGGTAAAGGTGGTTCAACCACCTCAATCGGGTTCTTTCAACATTCTGTTGAAAGAGTACGTCCTGATCCTATCCAAGACGTTGTAATTGGAGGTTTTGAGAAATCTCACCACGTTTCACTTGAAGTTGAGACATATCTTCTACCTGTCCGGTTTACTTACGGATTAAGCGATCACCTCGATCTAAATCTCGGTGCGACTGTCTCTATAGGTGATGTGCATAAAATAGTCCACAATTTCTATGATACTGTAGATCCTGAACTCTCATCGGACCGCGTTTACGACCAACCAGTCTATGATGGTATGATTGGACTAAAGTATAACTTAATACCTGAAAGAAATGATGGGTTTCCAAGCATATCCGTTGGCGGAAATTTCTTCTCAGGATTCACGGCTGATGACAGACTTAATTCTGATAGGGAATTTCTTGATCATAGTCCAATTGATGGGTTTCCTTATGCAGCTATGAATGCATATTGCGTAGGTACGCAAAGGTTTCGTAAGTATTTCAAATTTCATGCGGGTGCTGGGGTATATTTATCTTCAAAATCCGTTAGAACGACAGATTCTTTTCCGCTGACTTGGCAGCTGGGAGGTGAGATCGCAATTTCGGACAACATGTGGTTTACTGCAGATTACACAAATATCATTCATCATGCAGGCATACATATCTCAAATATTATCGGTTTGGCATTCCGTTATCAAACATCCAAATCATTGGCATTCCAAATTGGTCTTAACAACCAACCCGGATTTCATTTCAGTCTAACGTTAGGTGGAGAAAAAGCACAAGAAGTTGAGGGTAATAAATTACTCTTTTAGTGTTAGACGCAACAGTCTTTGTAGGAGCCCAGCTTAAAATAATTGGCATAATATGAGAGCAGTTATACAACGTGTCAAATCAGCAAGTGTGAAGGTAGATGGTGAACTCGTTTCTGAAATCGGAGCGGGTTTACTTATTTTTCTCGGCATTGCACATGATGATAGTCAAGCAGAGATAGATTATATCGCAAACAAAACAGCACATTTGCGTATCTTTGAGGATGCTGACGGGAAAATGAACTGTTCACTACTTGAAACCGGCGGTTCAGCACTTGTTGTATCCCAATTTACGTTATATGGGGATTGCCGCAAAGGTAGACGTCCGAGTTTTATCAATGCTGCGCGTCCTGAAGTCGCAAACGCACTTTATGAGAAGTTTATCGCTGCCCTAAAACAACAAAACATAGAGACGTATGGCGGCACTTTTCAAGCGATGATGGATGTGGAATTGATTAACGATGGACCGGTTACAATTCTTTTGGATAGTGATAAGCAATTTTGAATCAAACAGGAGCGATGCTCAAAAACACATAATACAAAATGGAAGATTTTGAGTACATTAATACAATCAAACAAGGCGACTGTATTGAGTTGATGTCTGAATTACCGACTGAATGCGTTGATCTTGTCATAACAGATCCACCTTTTGCGATTGATTTTAAAGCGACCCGGGGCAACTACAATCGCACGGGAAATCGCGTGCTTCAAGGTTACAACGAGATTAAAGGCGATGACTATCTCACTTTTACACTTGATTGGCTTTCAGAGGCAACAAGAGTATTAAAAGAATCTGGGAGTATGTATATTTTTTCAGGTTGGAATTACCTTAAAGATCTCTTGATTGCGATTGATGCGTGTAAACTTACAACGGTCAATCACATAATTTGGAAATACCAGTTTGGAGTTGTCACGAAGCGTAAGTATGTAACGTCTCACTACCACTGTCTATTCTTATGTAAAAACGACAAAAAACGGCAATTTTATCCGTATCGACGTTTTGATAAAGATACAAAAACTGAAACTGGTGGTTCTGCACATTATAAAGACAAAGAGGATGTCTGGGAAATAAAGAGGGAATACTGGCAAGGTGCTATGAAAACACCGACTAAGTTACCTGCTGAACTCATTGAAAAAATACTTGATTATTCAAGTCAAAAAGGTGATGTTGTCTTGGATCCGTTTTTAGGTTCTGGACAGGTTGCAGTCGTCAGCGAAATGAAGGGGCGGCATTATATAGGTTTTGAGATTGTGCCGGAATATTATGAATTTGCACGTGACCGTCTTGAGTCGGGGAAATACTTGATTCATAAACCAAGTGATGAACCTTCTTTGTTCAGATATCGGTGATTACTTGTTCAAAACTCAAAAGTACAGCATTGAACACATCTTTGGCAAACCCGATAATTATGTGTTGTGCTTCTACCCTCCCACATCAATCTTTTCCTGCAAAAACTTTACACAAAATGGAACCTGTTCTTCGGTAAGTCCATGCAGAACAACTGCACCATCATAACGACATTCCTTTAGCAAGCGTATGTATTGATCATAATCCAGCAGTCCTGTTCCTGCAGCAAGATGTCCAGCCTCACCGTCTCGATCCAAATCTTTCGCGTGTGCAAGGACAATGTCTTCTCCTAAGAGCGTAAAAGCCTCATCAAGAATATCCTGCATCTGTGGCAATTCGCCTTTATGGAATATATTCGCACCATCCATCACTACCTTCAGGTAAGGTGATTGCATTTCATCAAGCAAACGTCGTGCCTTCTGTGCGGAGTCAATCACATTGGAAACTTCAGGTTCTATTGCTAACGTAATCTCATATTCCTCAGCAATTTCTAACGCTTTCTCCATAGACTGAACAAGATCATGCCATGCCTCTACTGAGCTGTTATCAGGATGAGCACGCCACATACTGTGTGGGTCGCGTGAACCAGTACACAACGTTATCACTGATGTTCCAAGTGGTTTACACTGTCCAGCAACATAGCGTAACTTATCTAAACCCGCTTCTCTTTTTTGCACATCTGGGTCAATCATATTGTATGTCCCGGAAAGCGCAACGATCTTGATTTGTCTATCATCTATTGCTTTACGGATCTCTGCTGTAGATGGTCCGCTTTTTGAGATATGATACTGTAAGAAAAAAATATCGTGTGCTACCACTGCATCAAGTGTTTCTTCCAATGTTTCTCTTTGAATAGTTCCTTCCATTAGACCGATGTGCATAGGTTTCTCCAAATTTGTTGATATGTCATAGTAGCAGGTTTGGGATCTCTTTGCATCTACCTTTTAGCATTACAAGAGAG
>VXOP01000363.1 GCA_009839975.1 Candidatus Poribacteria bacterium | reverse complement strand
ACTTCAGCACTGATTTTCTTGAATAGCATCTCCGCGATCCAATTGTCACTCGGTTTGTTCATTGATTTAACTATCTGGGATAGTGGTGGCGAGAGATGTTCAGCTACACTTTCCGCGTCAGAAGGCACTTTACCTGGGACGACATTACCCTTAACAGAAACGCCTTCTTGTACCAGTTTGTTTTTAAGAAAATGTCCACAAGCAATCGCTCTATTCTCCGCAATTTTGTCAGGTAGAAGGTTTCGTATACTTAATGCACTCATTTGAAACGGTCTGTCATCCCACATCCACCCGGGGCCTTCCCTTACTGTATCAAAGAAGGTTTCGTCTACAACAATATCCCCTCTAATTGTCTTAACGCCGGTCAGTATTAAGGAATCGCAGAGTTTTTTTAAATCTTCAGTCTGCAGTATTGGGTCCCCTTCGCCCCTTAGATAAAGATTGTCTATTGTCTGTGTATCCGTTGTTGTGTCGGCATACAAAGAGGTGATAAACCTATAATTGGGTCCCAATTTCGCTAATGCAGTTGCAGCCGTAAATAACTTAGTTGTGGATGCGGGATGATGTAGTTTTTCAACGTTCTTAGCATAAAGGACATCACCAGATTCAACCGAAACGACCTTTATACCGATATTCGCTGTTGTGAATATAGGATTTTGTAGGAGCTTATCAATATCGGCATTCAGTCGATCAAGTGGGTCAACTTGGTTTGTAGGTGGTGTCGTAACAGGTTTAGTACTGAAGACACCGCAACCCGTTAGTAAGATAATAAAATGAAATAGAATAAGGCGATATGTTTTCATGAACATAATAATAGCATAATTTCACTCTAAATGAAAGAAGAAGTATTTATGAAATCAACCACATAAGACACTGTTTTGAAAATCATTATAGTTGACTTTTGAGATAAAATGTGATAGAATTAAGGGTATATCTAACGGGTGATTTTTCACATACACTATGGCACCCATACTATGGTAGATTTATGGTTGAATTTTACGATACAACACTCCGTGACGGAAGCCAAGCGGAAGGCGTAGCATTTTCGGTTGAAGACAAACTCATCATCATTGAGGAATTGGATAGATTAGGTATTCGTTACATTGAAGGTGGTTACCCCGGTTCTAATCCGAAAGATATAGAGTTCTTCAAACGAGCAAAAAATATGTCGCTGGAAACAGCAACCGTTGTTCCATTTGGCAGCACCCGATATCCCACCTTTTCTGTTGATGCTGATCCTAACCTCTCTGCTCTCCTTGATACAGGTGCAAGAACCGTTACAATTTTTGGTAAGAGTTGGAAACTTCACGCGACAGATGTCCTGCGGGTGACGGCTGATGAGAATTTAGAACTAATTGAGAGTTCTGTACGGTATCTCGTTGATAGTGGACGAGAAGTGATTTATGATGCTGAACACTTTTTTGATGGGTATGCCGATGACCCTGATTATGCAATCAAGACACTACACGCCGCTGCTGATGGTGGTGCAAAATGTCTCGTCCTCTGCGATACAAACGGGGGAAGATTACCTTCAGAAATTCAGGAAGGTGTAAAAGTGGTTATGTCAACACTGTTGTTGCCTGTTGGCATACATGCACACAATGACGCGGGGATGGGTGCTGCAAACTCCGTCTTGGCAGTGCAAGCTGGAGCAAATCATATACAAGGAACATTCAACGGCTATGGAGAACGGTGTGGTAATGCAAATCTTGCGTCAATCATCCCAACAATTCAGCTAAAATTGGGGATTGAATGTCTCAGTGAAACACAGTTGCAGTCGTTAACGAGCGTCTCCCGATTGATTAGTGAACTGGCAAATCTTCCACATGATGAACGGCAACCTTATGTGGGACGTTCGGCTTTTGCACACAAAGGTGGTTTGCATACGGATGCCATTCGTAAGAATCGGCTTACTTATGAACATATCGTACCCGAGAAGGTAGGGAATTCCCAACGTATTCTCGTCTCTGACCAAGCAGGTCGGGGAACGATCATGAAGAAGATTGAAAAAGAGTATCCGAATTACGACAAGAACTCTCCCCAAGTGTTAGAACTCTTCAGACGTCTCAAAGAAGCAGAAAGCGACGGTTATCAATATGAAGCAGCTGAAGCCTCTTTCAAACTCTTAACGCGAAAAGTCTTCAATGGATACGAGTCATTTTTTGAACAGTTGGGATTCCGCGTGATAATAGAGAAATTCAGCGACCACACGATGCGATCAGAAGCGACTGTAAAAGTTTCAACTCCTGAAGGAGATACTATTCACACTGCAGCGGATGGAGACGGCCCTGTGAACGCATTGGACACGGCATTACGGAAGGCACTTGAACAGTTCTATCCAGAACTCAGAACAGTGAGATTAATGGACTATAAAGTTCGCGTGTTGGACACAAAAGCTGGCACAGGCTCCAAAGTTCGAGTGCTTATTGAAGCCGGTGATGGAAGAGAGAGTTGGCGAACCGTTGGTGTATCTGAGAATATAATCTCCGCAAGTTACGAAGCTCTGATTGAGAGTTTTGAGTATAAGCTCCTGATTGATCAAGATTCCTGAGTTAATTCAACTCAATATCCTTGACCGCCCTTAGTTTTTCATTGACATAAACTTCCATATATGTTATACTGATTATAACATATATTGGAGGAGTAATATGGGAAGATTGAACCAGATAGAAAAATCAGCGCAAAAACTCATCGCGCTGTGTCAGAAAGAGAAAGCCACAAAAACTGATAAGGAAAAAATGTTTGTGCTTCATGCAGAGATCCTTTCCAGCATTGAAAGCCTTACTGAATGTGAACTCTGTGGTGCCATCAGTGAGGTAATTGTTACAATGACGATGGGTGAAGTAACCGCAAAATTGTGTAAGGAATGTGGTATAAAAGCGTTGGACGCGGGGAAAATCCAGAAAAGCACACCCCGGAAACGGACGCGTACGACTAAACCACGTACTACAAGCACCAAGCCAACTTCAGTAAAACCGAAAGAAAAAGTCAGTGAACCTGAAACCGCTGCAGAATTACATTCACGTGTAGAGGAACAGACAGGGATCAAGAAAACAGACATCAAACGTCTGCATAAAATTGTGGATGAGATTGCTACTCCGATGAACTTAGCAAATACTATCACTTATGTGAAACGGGAAGTCGAAAACGCAAGACTTAAGGTTGAGGAAGCCGCACTCGTGAAGGCAATTGAGATATTAACGGCGGCATAGAATCTTATACTATTTCTATACGAGAATGAACGGCACAATCTGGCAGATTGTGATACGAGAATGAGGTATTAGTTTTCAATTCTGTGGTTGTTCATCCTGTTGAAACGTGTTTTGCCCACTCGCGGTTCTCATTGTACCAATCAACGACTGATTCAATACCTTCACGAAAAGAGACCTGTGGTCTCCATCCTAAGAGTTGTTGTGCTTTCTGTATGTTTGCCCAAGTGGCATCTGGGTCGGCAGGATGTACCGGTTGATGTGAGAGTATCGCTTTTTTTCCGATGAGTTCCTCGATTATCCTTATCGTATCTATTAGGACAATTGGACTATCTGAACCGAGGTTGATGACTGCGTATCCGAGGGGTTTTAGTCCTGCTATAACACCTTTTGCGATATCATCAAGATATGTATAATCGCGCGAGGATTGCTTTCCATCCCCGTAAACGGTAACAGGTTTTTCTTCGCTAATCCATTGAACAAATCTGAATGCTGCCATATCTGGACGACCAGCCGGTCCGTATACAGTAAAGAAACGAAAAACTGTTATGTCAATGTGAAATAGGTGGTGATAACTAAAGCAGATTGCTTCTGCACCTTTTTTTGATGCGGCATAAGGAGAAAGGGGACCGTCCGTATTGGCATCTTCACTAAATGGCAGCGCGTTACTGGCTCCGTATAGACTGGAGGTGGAAGCGAGTATGAACTTCTTTATTTCATACTTCTGACAGTGATCCAGTAGGTTCAGTGTTCCAGTGATGTTAACATCTACAAATTCCCATGGATTCTCTACAGACTTTCTGACACCAGCGTGTGCAGCAAGGTTTATCACGCCATCAAGTTTTTTGTCAAAGACTGACTCTACTGCGGCGCGATCACAGATATCTATGCAGTTGTATTGAAAATTAGAGGATGTCTGAAGTTGTGATAGTCTCCATTTCTTCATCCTCACGTCATAAGCATCATTTAGATTATCAACGCCGACAACGGTATGACCATCAGCAAGCAGTAGTTCAGTTACCTTCCAACCAATAAAACCTGCACAACCTGTGACGAGATATTTCATACCGTTCCTCTCTGTTCAAACTCTGTAATGCGCTTGCGAAATTGCGACAGTTCCTTTTTAGATTTTTCATACTTTGTTTTAATCCATGTTCCTAATTCCAGTATTTTGCGTTCTTGATGTGACATTAACTCGCTTAGGTCATCAATTTTCTGTTTTAGTTGTTGGATATCATCATACTGAGCATCTTGCTTATTGCAGAGTATCATCAGTTCGCGATAGGTATCAGTTCCGTGTTCCAGATGTGAAATTCTTCCTTTGAGGTTTGTCAACTCAAGCCGATACTGTTCAACATCAGAAGATGTAAATAGGTCTGTTAGTTTTTCTAAAGATTCATTGAGTTGTGTGAGATATATCTGTTTTTCGGACCAAAGGATCTTCTGAGCGATTCCTTCCGCGCTATCGTGGTCAATTTTAGCAGCATTCTGTCTCAGCTTATTCTCGAGTCGTTTTTCTAAATTGTTTAGTTCAGTCCGAATTAACCTTGTGTCGCCTCTGAAGTTCTCAAAGCATGAACGGTAGAAAGGAAATTTATTGCTTAACTCAACATGTTTTCGTATCAGGTTCTCAATTTGTAATATGTAGGATGGATACTCTATTTTTAGTTCTTTTAATATCCGTTCCTTTAGTTTCTTTATTTTAAATGGGCTCGGTTCAACCCTTTCCAAGCTTAGGAGTCCCCACAAAGTCGTAATTGATCCGGAGAGTGATAGTAGCATTGAACCGATAAAGAATATGATTCCACCTGCTGTCTGTGCTAAACCCCACCATCCAATGAGGCCGACAAACGAACCGCTGCTGATAAGAAATACGGGTAATGTTAAGTATTTTTTTATTGTAGGTTCTGTAAACATGTGTCTATCC
>VXOP01000117.1 GCA_009839975.1 Candidatus Poribacteria bacterium | reverse complement strand
AAAGATGTAGAGATGATACGATACTGTCCAAACCCGAATGCCGTATGATGTCCGACATGCAGATACTCACCAAGATAGATGAACGGCAAGAACGGCTCCAATTCCCCAGAAAAACGAATTTTCCCGACAAATCCACCCATCGGAACGGACTTCTCCGCACGGTAAGAGTACCGATCCGTTCTGAGCCAATTCAGACGAGAAACATGCTTAACATCAGCAGAAGCCTTAATTAAACCGTGAGCATCTACATCCAAGTCCTCACCACAATGAAAATAACTCAGGAAACGGATACGTCGAAGTAGATTTCGGACGAGATGTTCAAACGTTAGATGATTCATCCATTTTCCGTTGACCTTGATACTGGTTGGTGTGAGAAACTCCAGTTCAATCTCATCTGTGCTGTGAGGTGTTGCTTGCATCACATCGTCAAGTTTAAGGATCAACCCTTCACCAGTCAACATCTCGGTTTCTGCGGTGAAGATTGTCTCTGTTTGATCGTGACCGTATGCCGACAGACTTTCTATCTTCTCAAGTCGGCACTGTCCGCGTTTGCCTTGTAGACCGATACGTCTCTTTCCCATTTCATGAAAGGTTAGCGCAACCCATGGCAATATGTTTATCGCTTCACCGATTAGGATTATATTACAGGTGAACGTATCTCCGGATGCGTATTTTAATTTCTCTGTGTGGGGTGGTTGCAGGATAAACGGATGCGGTGCATAAGGTTGACCGCGTAAGATATGACTATCTTTTGGGACAGGTGTTTCAAAGCATCTGGAGTATACGCATTTATTGGGATGTTGACAGGTTTTTTCGCACTCGTTTTCGTTGCCGATGCAGGAGATATAACGTAGGATATATCCAAATCTGCTGCGGAAGACGTTGCCTTTATGGGTCGGCATTATCAGCGGTTCTTGAGCGGTGTAGGTGAAGCGGTATCGGGTGAATCGGAAACTCTTGAGCATTGGTAATTGGTTTCTCAAGGCATTCAACTTTCATTATAGATAAATACTACTAAAACATCACTTTTTTGTCAAATCTTATTGACGTAACAGATGCGTAACCAAAACTCCACAAGACACGACCTACTCAATTCATTTGACTCTACCCACTATCTGTGATAATCTATGTATATAAAAACATCAGACGGAAGGAACGTTTACAACGAATGGAACAGTGGATTGAACATCTTATAGGAGAATTACATAGTGTTGTCCTCCTGCTTATCATAGCAGTCATGCTTTACACACTCAGTAAAGGGGCAGATTGGCTGGTTGATGAAGCCGTAACACTCTCAACACAATGGGGATTAGGAAAAGCAGTTATCGGGGCGACGATCGTTAGTATCGGCACAACAACACCGGAAGCAGCAGTTTCCGTACTCTCTGCCATCCAGGGTGAACCGGGACTTGCTCTCGGAAACGCTGTCGGATCAATTATATGTGATACTGGACTGATTTTAGGTCTGGCTTCACTGATAGCACCACTATCGTTCAATAGAGAATTAGCATCACGCCTGTCTAATGTGCAGGTGAGTGCTGGTATACTGATGGTATTAGCCTGTCTTCCGTGGTCTTCACCAGCAAAGGTGTTTAGTGAAGGTGGCACGTTACATCAATACATAGGATTTGCTTTCATTGTTCTATTAGGATTGTATGTGTGGCAGTCTATCCGTTGGGCTGGTGCAATAACATCCACTTCCGAACCTGATGAAGAAACGGAACATAAAGGATCAAACACGTTTCTCACACTATTTAAGCTTATTGGGTCAATAGCAATTGTTGTTGTTTCTGCACAAATCCTTATCCCAACTGTGAAGACCCTTGCTATTAGGTTTAATGTACCAGAGGAGATTATTGCGGCAACGTTGGTTGCGTTTGGCACCTCATTGCCGGAACTTGTAACAGCAATCACAGCTGTTAGACGCGGGCATGGGGAGTTAGCCGTTGGCAACATCATCGGTGCGGATATCCTGAATGTTCTTTTTGTCGCTGGTGTTTCGGCTGCAGCTACACCATCCGGTTTACAAGCATCTGGTAAGTTTTTCCAGTTCCTGTTTCCAGCGATGGTGTTTATTCTGATCGTCTTCCGAATAGGAATTTTCGTGTCGGGAAGTCAATTGAAACGTCCTTTTGGGGTGGTCTTGGTTGCAACCTATATTCTGGTGACAATCCTCAGTTATATCTTTTCTATTGATATGCATTAGAAAGGTGGCGCGGTTAATCGCACAAACGAGCGTGAGACCTCATCCAATTCCTCGCGGACAGCCGCATCTAACTCCCAACCGACACCACCGAGCGTGTCGTTCAGTTGTTCAATCGTATCACTACCACTGATGGCAACGGTGACTTCGGGATGCGATACTACCCATGCCACTGCAAGTTGTGCAGGTGTTTTTCCTAACGCGTCTGCTAATCTTTTAAGTGTAGCAATTACTTTTCCGGTTGCCCCACGCATCCTACGTTCATACTCTTCTGGATAACGTCTTTCCCAAAGCGAACCAGTAGGTGGTGGTTCATCAGGTGAATAAAAACCACTCAATAACCCGACAGAAAGCGGACTATAACACATCACACCGAGTCCTTCCTCACGCACTAATCCGAACATCTCCGTTTCCAAATCTCTATTAAGTAGGTTATACATGTTTTGAACGCACATATAAGTTGTTGCATTGATGCTATCCGCAATCCAGAGTGATTTACAAACCTGCCACGCCTGGTGATTACAACAACCGAGGTAACGCACTTTACCAGAACGCACCAGATCGTCTAACGCACGGATTGTCTCCTCTTGTGGCGTTGTGTCATCAGGAACATGAATCAGATAGACATCTATGTGGTCAGTGCCGAGACGTGTCAGTGAACGGTCTATCTCTCGCATGATATGGTATCGCGATAACCCGTAATCGTTTGGTCCCTGTCCAATGTGACTACAGACTTTGGATGTAATCACTACATCATCCCGTTTCCCTTTTATTGCTTTACCGAGAATCACCTCTGAACGACCAATATTGGCACGGTCATCCATCGGACCGTATATATTCGCACAATCAATCAAATTGATGCCGTTATGTATGGCGTGTTCAATCAACCGTTGTGCAGCGTTTTCGTCAGGTTGTCCCCTTAAGCCTAATCCCAACGCTAGTGGACTAACTTTAACACCTGCTTTACCAAAGTTGACATATTGCATAATCTATCTCCTCTAAATTTGAAAAAGATTTGGTTCTCTTTTCGTTATTGTCATGGAGCAGTTGAGAACTGATATGTGCCATCTGAATTTACTGAGATTTCTGGTAAGTTGCGGTGCTTTTCAAACCATTGAAATCCGATCTGCAAATTTTCCCAGAATCTAACCAAGTTTGCATCTGTGTCAGACTGTTTCATCAACTGTGCCAACGTGAACTTATCTAATCTTGATGGAAAAATGTGGACAGGAATTTTCATCTGTCCGTTAGACTTTGCATGCACCGCTAACAGGTATACCTCCTTGATATATTCATCGGTGATTGGGATACACCCAATGGTAGCACACCCACCATGCAGGAATATATCTCCACCTAAATTGCCTTTTTGACCCAAAATCTGATCAGAACGGTTTGGATAATTGATTCCAAGCGAGAGATAGAAATTGCTTTTGGGGTTAAACCTGTCAATGTAATAAAAGCCTTCTGGAATCTGCAAATCGCCTTCTCGTCTTTTTGGACCTAAATTCCCCGATGTGCGGCAGATTGGGTAGTCGTAGACTTTTTTGTAGGTGTCATCTGATCCGGATAAAGTCCAAACTTCTAAGACCTTTTCCTGTTTGAAAACTCGGATAAACAGATTCTGAGGTGGATATATAAGCCCCTTGTCTTCAAATCTTTTGCGGAGTAAACCGTCCTTTTCTAACATAGCTGTGCGGACACGAGGGTGTTTCTGATGTTTATCCATGAAAGTTTTCGCTTCTTCTGATTGACAAGATAATAGCATTGTGGAGACGATTAGGATAACAATATATTGCTTCATAAGAATCTTTCGTTCATGTAATGAGTTCACGTGTCAATGATCTCAGTGCCTCAATAAGCCTCTGCATATCCGCGGGTTTCGGAGTTGAAAATATCAGACGTTCATGTGTAGCAGGATGCTGAAATTGAAGTGTTCGTGCATGCAATGCTTGTCGTTTCAAATGTATGAGCGCATGTTTTACGGGAAGTGTGTCAGCATGTTTAATAGCGCGCTGTTCACCCCCATAAATAGGGTCACCAGCAACCGGGTGTCCTATATGCTGCAAATGCACACGGATCTGATGAAGTCTTCCCGTTTCTAATGTCAGTTGAACAAGTGAAAAATTGTGATAAATCTCCAAGACCTGATAGTGTGTGACAGCACGTCTGCCGTTATTATGAACTGTAGTCATGCGTCTTCTATCTCTGCGACTCCGTGCGATTTGTGCATCAATCGTCCCTGTGCCTTCAGCGGGAACACTACACACAACGGCAACGTACTGGCGCGTTATAGTATGCTTTTCAAACTGAAGTGATAGATTGCGATGCACAACATCTGTTTTCGCAACAACGAGCACCCCTGATGTATCTTTGTCTAATCGGTGAACAATACCGGGTCTTTCAATCCCGCCGATACCTGATAGATCGTCACAGTGCGCAAGAAGTGCATTGACAAGCGTTCCTGTATTGACACTGCTTGCCGGGTGAACAAGCACGCCAGCAGGTTTGTTCAGAACAAGTAAGTGGCTATCTTCGTAAAGGATGTCAAGTGGGATATCTTCAGGTTGTGCTGTTTCTAAAGGTTGGGATTCGGGAAACGCGATGCAAACTTCGTCACCAACGCGCAGTGTCCGACTCGGTTGTGTGGAGACTTTATTGTTTATGGTGACAGCCCCCTCACGAATCAGTTTCTGTAGATAGGTGCGCGACACATCTTCGGTTGCACTGATAAGAAACCTATCCAACCGTTTACCTTTGTGTTCTTTTTGGATGTGGAAGATGTGTGCCTTTTTATCCATAATTGTGTGTGGATAAGAATTAATGTACAATCCAGATAATAGGTTTCATTTGTTTTTCAGTCATAAATTATTCTACTAAATTAAGAAAGACCACGCAAGTGTTTTTTGAGTTAATATTTGATTAAATGCGCTCCTTTCTGTATAATAAACCTCATGCAATTACAT
>VXOP01000400.1 GCA_009839975.1 Candidatus Poribacteria bacterium | reverse complement strand
ACTACCAACCCTGCGATACTTGAAATACTTGCAGAGATTTACTGGGAGACCAGTGATTATCAGAAGGCTGCCGAAACATATCACACCCTTAGCAACATCAAACCGATAGGACAATGGAATATTCGCAGCTTCTATCACGCTGCTGCTGCCTTCCATCAAAACAGTCAGTTTGATATGTCAAAAGTGGTACTAGACCAAGGAAATACTGCCCTTGCGTCCATCAATGCTAAGCAGGACAGGCACTTTTTAGGGGCACTTGCCACCATCTGCCTTCAGAATGAAATGTATGAACCAGCCCTTAAACTCACGGAAAACGCTGTTTTTAAAACAGAGAATATGAAAACGACTCTTTATGAAATTTTGGCTATGAATTACCTTAGCGAAAAACGCTATGAAGACGCTTTTGAGGCATATCAACAGATGGCAAAAGAGAATGATTGGAGCTTCATACAGATACGAGCAGAAACTGGAATGAATAAAGCATTGACAGCTGGAAAACTCTATGAAAAATGGATACCTGAACAACTGAAACAAGTTGCAGAAAATCCAAACGACCCTAAACCCATCTTGAAACTGGCACAATGTTATGAAGCAACTGAGCAAACTAAGGAAGCGATTACACAATATGAGAGACTCGCTGAACTCGAACCAGAAAACTCACAATGGTACGCAAAACTTGGAACCCTATATCAAAATCTGCCACAAGGGAACCGTCAAACAGAAACTGCGGTTGAAGTGTTAAATCCCGCACAATCAGCAAAATCAATAACGGCTTATGAAAAAGCAATTGAACTGGAACCGACTTCATACCAACTCTACGACCTATTAGCAAAAACCTATCTAAAAACCGCACAAACATCACAAGCCGAAGATACTTATCGTCGAGCATTAGACGCACCTCTCACAAAGAGTGATCATGATGCTGCAATCCGAGCAATTATCGGTCTTTACGCTGATGAAGGACAAGAACACAAGCAGATCGCTATCCTTGAAGAGATACGACAAGAATTACCGAAAATGAATAATAGTGCTGTCATGCACGAACTGTTAGGGGACCTGTATAAAAAAGCAGGCGATTCCGATAATGCGGAACTCGCTTATGCCAAGTGGATGCAAATTCGACAGAAAGAACTCTATAGTTTAAGGAGCGTATACGATTACCGTGATTTTGCTGAGAAACTACTTGATAAAGCATTATACCCAGAAACAGCACTTATGTTTGCCAAACGCGCATTCTTTGACAAACCTTTTTTTGATAATGAATTTCCCCTAACACTTGGACGAGCAAGTGTTGCCAATGGACTCTATGATGAAGCTCTAAGACATTTCAAACATGCATTTAGTCTCATAACATACAAGTATTATGATTGGGATATCTTTTGGGAAGACTTCACAGAAACTATCAAGATTGCTAACGACAAGGAACGATACATACAGATGCTGAATACGTTGATAGATTCTATGCCATCGGAACGATCAAATGTTCGCGCACATATCTATCTTATGATTGCCGATTTTTATACCGAAAATGAAACACCTGATTACGTTGAAAACTACCTTCTAAAAACTGGTTTTATTCCAGAAACTGCTTGGATAACCTTAGGTCCCTTCAACAATAAGGATAATATCGGGTATAACACTGAGTACATTACCGAAAACACAACACAGATTGACCTAACAGCGAAATATGAAGGCGCGGACGAACAACTAAGTTGGAAAAAGTTTACGGATGCTGCTTTTAACGGGTTTATAAATTTCGGAAAGGATAACGACTGGTGTGTCGCCTATGCCTGGACAACCATAACCTCTCCTGATGAACGGGAAGTATTTTTCCTATTTTGCAGTGATGACCCATCAAAAGTATGGCTAAACAGTACAGAAGTATTTGCTGATTCTATTGCTCAAACAGCAATACTTGACAAAAACACTATCCCTGTAACGCTCAAGGCAGGTGTAAATACTATCCTCGTTAAGGTTGGCAATGAAGAAGGTACCTGGGGCTTCTACCTGCGGGTTACGGATACAGATGGAAATCCGTATGAAGATTTGAAAATCAACAAGGTGCAAAGTAATTGAGGGGTTTACATGCGAAAAGAAGACTTAACAGACTACAAAAATAGCAATTCAATAGTCCGCGTAGACACGAAGCGCATCGCTTCATTTGGTTTAGCGGGGGCATGTAGCGGTTTCTTTGTGGAACACGATAAGATTGTGACCAACATCCACGGCATCACAGATCGTAAGCCAATTTTAGTAAGTTCGGTTGATGGAGAAACGACTTGGAAAGTGAAAGGTGTTGTTGCGTTTGATGACAAAAACGATCTTGTAATTCTACAAATTGCAGGTGAAGGCACGCCACTGCCACTCGCCAACAGTGATGCTATTCAGCATGGTGCCCCTATTACCGTAGTAGGATTTCCTTACGCAAAATATAAGGTCACAGAAGGGAGTGTCCAGAATCACACGAACAGTGATGAACGGATTCGCTTAAAAGCTGATATATCGCATGGAAACAGTGGAAGTCCTATACTAAACGAAAAAAGACAAGTGATAGGGATCGCTTCTTATGTTTCAAGCGATTCTTACGGTTGGGCTGTTCCCTCAAACCTAATCAAGACATTGATGAAAAGGATAGAACCAGCTGAACCTTTAAGGACTTGGCGCAAACGAAAGATAATCCGTTCCTATATCGTATACTATCAAGGAAGACGCAACGAAAGCAAGAAACGTTTTCGCAAAGCAATTGTTGACTATGATAAAGCACTCAAACTAAATCCTAAACTTACTGATGCCTACGAACATCGAGGTATCGCGAAGGCTGAACTCGGTGATCATGAAGGCGCATTACTCGACCTTAATGAAACTATAAAACTTTATCCCAACGATTATGGGGCATACATCAATCGGGGAAATGTCAAGAGAGGCTACGACGATTTTGAAGGGGCAATAGATGACTTCAATCACGCTATCCGACTGAATACTGAGGATTTCAATGCCTTTAGAAACCGTGGACTCGCGAAAGCTAAACTCGGTGATGTTGAAGGGGCAATAAACGACTATGATTACGCTATCCGACTGGATCCTGAAAACACCAGTTTATACAATCACCGCAGTCTCGCAAAGTCTAAAATCAGGAATTTTGAAGGGGCAATTGCAGATTATGACAAAATCATAGAACTAAAACCGAAGGATGCCTGTGCTTACAATAATCGTGGACTCGCAAAGTCTAAACTCGGTGACAAAAGAGGTGCAATAACGGATTATGACAAAGCCATAGAAATAGATCCTAAAGAGGCAGGTTTTTATAGCAATAGAGGTCTTGTGAAGGTTGATCTTGGCAACTATGCAGAGGCAATCGTCGACCACGACAAAGCCATAGAACTATCTCCTAAGAGTGCAGGTTTTTACAATAATCGGGGTATTGCGAAGTCATGGCTTGGGGATGTTGAAGGTGCAATTGCCGATTACGAAAAAGCCATAAAACTAAATCCTCAGGACACTTCTCCATACAGCAATCGGGTTATACTACGGACTAACCTTGCAAACGACGAATCCGATAAAGGAAATCTGGAGAGGGCAGAAAACTTGTATCAAGCAGCAATTGAAGACTGCACTGCCGCAATCAAAATAGATCCGGAACAGGTTGAAAACTACTACAGTAGAGGGAATGTCCAATCCAAAATGGGTAGCCTAAAAGAGGAACAAGGTAATGTAGCAGAAGCGAATCAACGCTATGAAAAGTCGATTGAAGATTATTCGCAAGTTATCAAACTAAACCCGGAGCATAGTTGGGCATATAACAATCGGGCATGGGTGAAGTGTTTTTTAGGGAAATCTAAAGCCAAAGCGGGAAATACAGAAGCAGCACAAAAGATATACAACGCAGCGATAATTGACAGCGACGAAGCCATAAAACGTGCATCTGAGGAACCTGCCATCTATCATACCCGCGGC
The DNA here is from genome assembly GCA_009839975.1 of Candidatus Poribacteria bacterium. Lineage (GTDB taxonomy): Bacteria > Poribacteria > WGA-4E > WGA-4E > WGA-3G > MSPOR6. The sequence goes on along the minus strand of VXOP01000400.1, from coordinate 1,255 downwards.
GCAGTGAAAGCAGCCATGGGTGATGCAATTGGCGCGATAGAAGATTTTGACATTACTATCAAATTTGACCCTAATTATGCCATAGCCTACTTTGACAGAGGTCATGCAAAAGAAGCACTTGGACAACAGGATGCAGCAAAAGCAGATTTTCAGAAGGCAAAGGAATTAGATCCAGAAGTTGAAAAGAACAGACTGTAAGAACGTGTGAACAACAGAAACCTCAGCACCAGCGGTGCGAAAGGTATATAGAACGTGTGTGTTTAATCTCATAGCATGATATACTTTTCGCCCCTCTGGGGCTTACTATGGTAATGTCAACGTTTTCTATACACCTTTCGCCCCTCTGGGGCTTGACATTTTAAGAAACCTAACACCGATCCTTACTCATTTGTTTCTACAAGAACTTTACACATTCGAAACATGCTCATTACTGAATTTCAAATTTAGATGGGGGTCATCATGCCAAAAACTTTACATACCCCTATTTCACTTGCTTTTGACAATTAGAATCTTCTGTGGTATAATTCTTATTAAGTTATAAGCAATGCAAAAACGTATCTATATTGAAACAACAATTCCAAGTTCCTACTATACGTTGCGGACCGATGCGGAATCGCTTATTTAGGAGGCACCACATAAAATGGTAAAGCGTGAAGATCTTTTACGTCCAGAAATGAACGAAGTCGTCAAAGAAGCTCGCGAAATGCGGATGAAAATCTCAGAAGAATGTGGGCATGATCTTAATCGGTTGATCGCTTACTACCAAAAAGTGGGTGAAGAAATGCGGAAGTCTGGTAAGTACAAGTTCGTCGAACCGGAACCGTCCTCGGAAAGACCTGCCTCCAAAGAGGAAGCCGCAGATTAAGGCATAGCAGCACTCGACATAACTTTTAGTAATACCTTTGCCCGATGACGTTTCGTACGGATCGGGCTTTTCATCTGGAAAAATAGGAACTACCACCCTTACCCTACCTTCACAGAATGTCAATGTTGGGTTACCAGAGTCAGAATTTTAAGATATATTAATGTTATTGACCAAATCGGCAGCACCAGCGGTGCGGAATGTATATAAAAACATAAATGATCCCAGTTCCCAAGCACCAGCGGTGCGAAAGGTGTATAGATTATAAACACGTTAGAATAGAAAGGACATTTACACATGAAAACTAAACATCTGCTTTTTATTGCAGTTCTATTGACTGCAACGATATTAACAAACAGTTTCGCGCAAGACAACACACAGGCAGGTTTACCT
>VXOP01000317.1 GCA_009839975.1 Candidatus Poribacteria bacterium | reverse complement strand
GATTGTATGCTGTTTGGTTGTGATTTTGCATGTTAAGATTCCTCTTTTCGTATATCGTAAAATGTATTTTAACATACTTATTAAGCTGTTGTCAAGTAAAAACACACGAAATTGTAAATTTTTTATATTTTTTGATTTTTAGTTGAGAAACACTTCACAATAATATACAATGTAATACACCGGAATACACTATAGAAGAAGGGGTGTGTAAAGTAATTGTCACCAATAACGGACGAGGAAACCTCGCCCCTACGGAACTTGTGGTACTTGCAAGTTCATTAAATGTCTTTTTAATTCTAAACTTTACTATACTACCAAATGGAATTTATATGTTATTAAATCCCGATCCACCTAAAAAATGAAAATAACAACAAAGGAGACTTAAATGAAACACCGTATTTACGACCGACTACTATTTTTTGGTCTTGGCGCACTTGTTGCGTTTATCGGTTTTCTGTTTGGTAATTTGCGGACAGACATAAACGCAGCACCAGAATTAGAAGATAGCTTCTATTCGCACACAATAAGTGCCAGAAATTTCTTTCTGCTTGATAGCAGAAAAAGACCTGTCGTGAACATCGCGGCACATACCGATGGGACCCAAATTATGTTGACAAAATATGATAAGAATAACAAGGAAATTAATACGATAAGAATTGCGGTTGAAGATGAGCGAGCATTTATAGATGTAGGCAGAAATGTCGGTTTATCTTCAAATAATAGCGATGGATCTGTATCTGTACAAGACAAAGACGGAAATATTTACACTATCCTGCCAGCAGGACCGCGTAAAGATGAAAATTAAAAGGAGTTCCGCTTATGGACGATTTATCCAAGTTTATTCGAACTATACCCGACTATCCGAAACCTGGTATTATGTTTAAAGACATTACACCTCTTTTAGGGAATGCACCTGTTTTCAACGCTGTGATTGAGGTTTACGCAAACCATTATAAAGATGCGTCAGTTGACGTAATCGCGGGTCCCGAAGCAAGAGGGTTCATTTTCGCTTCTGCGCTTGCATATCGTATGGGAGCGGCCTTTGCTCCTATACGTAAGAAAGGGAAACTTCCGTACGACATATATCAAGTGACCTATGACCTTGAATACGGTGAGGACACACTGACTATTCATCAAGACGCTTTTCCAAAAGGGAGTCGTGTGCTTTTATGTGATGATCTGTTGGCTACCGGTGGTACTCTTGCTGCCAGCATTGAACTTGTTCAAAAACTTGATGGCGATATTGTGGGTGCTGCCCTTTTGATAGAACTTTCCGAACTCAACGGACGAGAAAAAATCGGGAATATCCCTATCTTTTCTATCTTTGAATTTTAAATCAAGGCGCGTCTTGATAGGAAAAAGAGATTGAAAATAAAATAGGAAATGAGTGTGCAGAATGGATAACAAACCTTTTGAATACATTGAACATACAGCGGATGCGGGGATGTGTGTCACTGGAGATTCTCTGAAATCCCTTTTTAACAACGCAGCTCAAGGTCTGTTTGAAATGATGGCTGTCGTTGATACAATTGATGAAACAACATCAATTGATTTGAATGTTAGTGCTGATTCTATAGAATACTTGCTCGTTGCGTGGTTAGATGAATTGGTATTTCAACATGAAACTGCTGAACTTTTCTTTAAACGGACTGAAATAGCGAGTATAAACGATTCTGAATTAACTGCTACTGTCTATGGTGAACCAACAGATTTTGACAAGCATGTCGTCTATACTGAAATAAAAGCAGTTACATATCATCAGTTGTATGTGAAACAGAACGCAAACGGTATTTTGGAAGCACAGGTGATTTTTGATTTATGAGCAAGTTTGAATATTAAATTTGCAGGTGGCACGTTGATGACGGGCGGAGAGACCCCGCCCCTACGGGTTCGGTGCCTGCAGGAGAATCTAAAAATTGATAATTCATTATTTAATATTGCTTAAACATCCTTGGTCATCAAATGCGTCATTACTTCTGCTCAATCTGAAGCAACTGATTCGGTTTTACATCAGTTATTACCTGCACCTTGCCTCCCAACCAGTGCACCTCAATTTTTTCTATATTTGTATCTTTCTTTATTCCGAAGAATGCTGTTAGTTCGCTCTGTGAACAGTAACTTGATCCGCTTTTGATTGTCCGCGTCTGTGTGCCGATTGAAGATGTAATTCGGATTCGTGTCCCGATTCCGTTCCGGTTACTTTTGCTTCCCACAAGCTGTATTTTAATCCAATTGTTGTTATTTCCGCCATCATTGCGAAACATAAGGGCAGGTCCATTGGATGTCGTGACCAATATATCCATATCTCCATCGTTGTCAATGTCTCCATAAGCCGCGCCTCTGCCAACGATAGGTTTTGCTAAATCCTTTCCTACTCTATCAATAATATCAACGAACTTCCCACCCGCTGTATTGTGAAATAGGTGAGGGGGTTGTGCATACGTAACTTCACTTTGCACTCTGTTTATGTCATTCTCAACATGTCCATTCGCTGTGAAGATGTCAAGGTTGCCATCCAGGTCAAAATCAAAAAAGAAACACCCAAATGTAAGGGTTAGAAGGCTTGAATTGCCGAGTTGTGCTATAGGTGCATCGTCAATAAAGAAATCACCTTCGTTGTGATACAAGTTTAGCATTTCGTTTGAGAAATTCCCAACAATCAAACTTTCCCTACCACTTAAGTCGTAGTCAGCTGCATCGACCCCCATTGCGCCAGTAGCGACACCACTCTCATTGTATGCAACGCCTGTCAACATACCGACTTCAGAAAACTTACCATCTCCGTTATTCTGATATAATTTGTTCGGTTGTGTATCGTTTGCCTCAAATATATCTGGTAACCCATCTTGATTGTAGTCCAGTATGCAAACCCCTAACGACTTGCTGAATTGATCATCTAAGCCAACGATGCGCGAAACATCTACAAAAGTGCCATCACCTCGATTACGGAAGAGTTTACTTGCTTGTCCTGTATACGATTCAGGGGTACAGTATGACTTGTTTTTGCCATCAAGTGTGCAGAATATGTCAGTTTCTATGGTCCATTCAACGTAGTTTGCAACATATATGTCAAGAAACCCATCAAGGTTATAGTCGAACCATGCACAACTTGTACCAAATCCTTGATTGTCAATTCCTGCCATTTCAGTAGCATCCAGAAAAGAACCATTCCCGTTGTTTTGAAATAACTTATCTGCGTTTAGGCAACTCAGATAGATGTCATCATCTCCGTCATTGTCGTAGTCAGCGATAGCTACTCCCATGCCGTATAAAGGTATATCTAAACCTGCATCAATCGTTACGTCAGTAAATGTTCCATCTTGATTATTTCGGTATAGTGCTAAAGTTTGTCGTTTCCCTGTGGGATGTCCATCCCAATCTTTCCCATTCACGAGGATGATATCTTGCCATCCATCTGCGTTGTAATCGAGAAAAGCACATCCAGAGCCCATTGTCTCGGGTAGATATTTTTTGCCAAAAGCCCCGTTATTATGTACGAAGTCTATATTCGCTTCTTTAGTGACATCTGTGAATTGTGGGAACGTATCAGCAGCAATACTATCTATGACGTTAAAACAAGAGATAGTACAAATTACAAGTACAGACAAGAAACGTAGATGTGAAATGAGAAAAGTGGAATATGTCATCTTTTAATCTGCTCGCGCTCTTGTTTTTTAAAAGTCTCCATTTCGTTTTAGATTACCCCATGTAGTTGTCAGTTTTTGTTGTGGTTCGACAGCGAACGATTTAGTTGGCCCGCCATCATCTATATTCTCACCTGAAATTTCGACGTTATCAAAATAGGCTTGAGCATTTTGGACAACAAGTCCTGCTAATCCTCCATCCAATGGTTCAGGATCATACGCTCCGACTACTAAAGTGTCGTTAATAAGAAAGTCAAGCGAACCATCATCATATACCTGTGCTGAGATATCATACCAAGTATCTTTTTCTACTTCATACCATCCGGGTAGAACTCCGCCTCCTAGTTCCTTGCTAATTGTTGCGATATTTGACTCAAAGTCAATTAGGAAAAGGTATCGACTCCCTTCATCGCCTCTATCGTGTAAGGTGAGTCCAACTGTCGGAGCTTGTATTCTATCAACAACTAACTTCACTCGACAAGAGACCTTGTAGTATTCCCATTCTATTTCGCCGGTTCGCCATAGACTCAAGAATGGGTCTTCAAAAATCTCCCCAACAGCAACACCATCAGCGGTCCACCACTTTTCATGTTGCCTTACCAGATTAAAGATCTCCCACTCGTTAGTCTTGTCATCTTCAAAATCATCTCTCCAAGTGCCTCCAAAGGCAGAATTCATTAGGCACATAACGACACAGACACAAATGATAGAAACAGTAGAATTTTTCATGACGTTCTCCTTATGAGTCGTTTACAATACACAGATTTTGGGAATCAGCATAAGGACAGATATAACAGTGTTCAAGGTTCTTTCTGTTTTCACCCTTTTGTAGTAATTTTATCTGTTTATGCCAGAAGTCCATAATATCATCTAATTCTGTTCTGTTGAAGTGTTTCTGTTCATAACCGTTATTTTTTGTAAAGTAAAAAGTAATGCTTATTCTGTTTTCACTGGGATTACTACTGAAGAAAAGATATGCCAATAGTTGCATTTCTGGTGTGCAACTTGCAGTATCCTGTAAGTCATCCGTCTTGAAATTTGCTATGTGCCAATTTCCAGCATGATCTTGAAATATCCTGTCCATTCTGCCTGAGATGATATGTCCATTGGTTCTTGCATGAATCTGTTGATTGAGATGTGAATTATCAGCAGATAGCAGCGTGGCAGCGATATCAGAATTCAGATAGTTTTCAATATGCCGTTGCAGGGTACTTCTTGCATCCGTTTCTGTCATAGTATTCATTATATCAGGATTCTTCTCCAAAACCGTGTTAATCCGTCTATCAATTTCTGCTGAATCCAACCTTCGTTCAAGATGAGATAACGCACGTTGAATCGCGTTGCCTATATCGGAACTATCCTCGGCAAATGTACCTTCCTCTAATGGTGGTACTCGGAGAACATTGGATAATTGATACCTGAGTTGACAACGCGCAAAGTTCGCGAGTTCCTCAATAGTGAATGACGAATTGAATTCTGATGGTTTCAATGTTTCAATAGGTCGTTTAGGAAAACTGACAACTGAATCTCCATCAACACGCACATTATCAGCGGTAACCTCAAGTTTCTT
>VXOP01000127.1:3642-5215 GCA_009839975.1 Candidatus Poribacteria bacterium | reverse complement strand
GGTCTCCCCGCCCGTCATCAACGTGCCACCTGCATATTTAATATTCAAACTTGCTCACAACATTTTTGAAAGGAATTAAAACAGTGAAAAAACTTGCAATCTCTGCATTGTGTATAAGTACTCTGGTAATTTTCATCGCATGTGGTTCTAAAACCACTGATGAACCCTTAGTTGAAGAAGTAGATAAATTTGAAAAAAACTGGCATCACTGGCGTGGACCCCATGCAAATGGTACGGCTGCAAACGCCAATCCACCCACCACATGGAGCGAAGACGAGAACATCCGCTGGAAAGTGCCAATACCGGGTTTGGGACATGCAACTCCTATTATCTGGGAAGGTAAGATTTTCATTCAAACCGCTATTGAATTGGAGATGCCTGAACAGGAAACCACTAACGCGGAAGAACAACCTGAAGAAGAGTCTGGTAGAAGACGTGGAAGAAGGGGTAGGAGTCGGACAATTCCACCCTATAAATTTGAGATCCTTGCCCTTAACCGAAGTGACGGTAGCACCCTGTGGCAGAAGACGCTTCGGGAAACAGTCCCGCATGAAGGGATCCATGGTGACTCAAGTTTCGCTTCCAATTCTCCTGTGACGGATGGTGAACACATTTATGCCTATTTTGGTTCGCGCGGACTCTATTGCTTAGATATGAAGGGTAATATTATATGGGAGAAAGATTTGGGTAAGATGCGGAAAGCTGGTACTTTCGGTGAAGGCAGTTGTCCAATTATTCACGGTAATGCAATTATTATCCTTCAAGACCATGAAGATCAATCCTTTATCACTGCGCTTGATAAGCGAACCGGGGACGAAATTTGGAAGGAACTGCGCGATGAACGAACAACATGGACATCACCCATTATTGTTGATTACAACGGAACATCACAAATTATTGTTCCTGCGACAAACCGAACCCGTAGTTACGATTTAGCGAATGGCGAAGTGATATGGGAATGTGGTGGTATGACACGAAACGTCATTCCTTCTCCTCTACACATGGATGGTCACGTTTATATCATCAGTGGGTTCCGGGGTAGTTCCCTGCAAGCGATTAATTTAGATCTCGCTAAAGGTGACATCACAAATACAGAAGCCGTTGCCTGGGAATATAATCGGGATACACCTTATGTGCCTTCACCACTGCTGAACCAAGATATAATCTATTTCCTTAAAGGTAATACGGGTATCCTTACTGCGATTGATAGAAATACGGGTGAAGTCCACTATGGACCTGAAAGGTTACAGGGTATTTCAAGTGTCTATGCCTCAATTGCGGGAACAGAAGACCGTGTGTATGTCGCAAGCAGAAACGGTAATGTAACAGTGCTGAAATATGGACCTACACTTGAAGTACTTGCACAGAATAAACTGGATGATAGTTTTAATGCTTCACCCGTAATTGTCGGTTCAGAATTATACCTGCGAGGGACTCAGCATCTGTATTGTATCGCTGAATAGTAACGTCATTTCTATTTGATCTTTTCTCATTGTTTCGTAGGTCGGGTAGAGGAACGAAACCCGACATGATATGCCTAATCCAGACGTGTCGGGTTTCGTTCCTCTACCCG
>VXOP01000127.1:0-3632 GCA_009839975.1 Candidatus Poribacteria bacterium | reverse complement strand
TTTTTAATTTGTTTGCCTGGTCGTCCCTCTCACCAAAACCCCATTTTTTTTCCATAAACCCCATTTGGCGGGTTTCGTTCCTCTACCCGACCTACAAAGGAGGATTAATTAGATGAAGAAAACAGTTGTCTTGTTTCTATGTGTCTGTGCTGTGACAATTCTCACAGTCTATACATCAAGAACTATCGCAGACAATCATTCTGCAAAGGTTGAACAACCACTTGACTTTGAGAAGAACTGGCATTATTGGCGCGGTCCACTTGCAACGGGTGAAGCTGTCCATGCGAACCCCCCAATAACCTGGAATGAAACGGAGAACATCCGTTGGAAAGTTCCAATACCAGGTTTAGGACATGCGACACCTATCATCTGGGAAGATAGAATTTACATTCAGACAGCGATTCAAGGTGAGATGGTGAATCCTGAAACGACAGAAGAGGAGAATCCACCCGAAGAATCGCAGCAGCAACGAAGACGTGGCAGAAGAGGAAACAGAAATAGAACCTTACCAACTTTGAAGTATGATCTGCTGGCACTCAATAGAAGTGATGGTAGTGTAGCGTGGCAGAAAACCCTACGCGAATCTAAACCGCATGAAGGTATACATACGACTGCAAGTTTCTCCTCCAATTCTCCGATCACAGATGGTGAACATATCTATGCATACTTTGGATCACGAGGACTTTACTGCTTGGATATGGAAGGTAATATAAAGTGGGAGAAGGACATCGGTATTATGCACAAACGAAATGCTTTCGGAGAGGGCAGCTGCCCGATGCTTCATGGAAATACTATAGTAATTCTGCAGGACCACGAAAGACAATCCTTTATTACCGCCCTGGATAAACGGACAGGTGATGAAATCTGGAAAGTTGACCGTGAAGAACCGACTACTTGGACGTCTCCGATTGTTGTTGATTATAATGGAAAATCACAAGTAATCGTTCCTGCAACGAATCGTACGCGAAGTTATGATTTAACAAATGGAGATCTAATTTGGGAATGTGGTGGTTTGACAAGCAATGTTGTCCCTACTCCGATGTATCAGGATGGACATATCTATGTCCTAAGTGGTCACAGAGGCTCCTCAATTCAATCCATTAATCTTGAACTCGCATCAGGTGATATTACAGGGACTGAAGCTGTTGTTTGGCAATATGGTCGTGACACACCTTATGTACCATCGGCACTTTTGAGTGGAGATATTATCTATTTTATGAAGGGATATGAAAATATTCTCACTGCTATGGATAGGAACAGTGGTAAGGTGCTATATGGTCCGCAACGGGTTCAGGGAGTAACGAATGTGTATGCGTCTATCGTTGGTGCTGCAGGTCGCGTGTATATTGCAAGTAGGAACGGAACAGTTGCAGTGATAAAGGAAGGACCTGACTATGAGATGCTGGCATTGAATATCCTTGACGATAGTTTCAATGCCTCACCAGCCATCGTCGGTTCAGAATTATACCTGCGAGGAACTCAGCATCTCTACTGCATTGCAGAATAGATTGTGCACGATCAATAAAATAAGGGTGAGTTAAAATACTCACCCTCTCTAAACGCACTTTTATTTTAGTAAGTCGCGCGACCGCCACTGACATCATAACACTGTCCAGTAACAAAACTCGCCTCATCAGATGCTAAGAAGTTGACGACAGCAGCAACCTCCTCCGGTTTTCCAATACGTCCCAACGGAATTTTACTAACCATATAATCAATAGTAGACTGTGCCATACCGTCCATTATGGGTGTTTCAATCACTGCAGGGGATACTGCGTTGACACGTATATTGTATTCTGTCACCTCTTTCGCAAGTGCTTTTGTCAAGCAGATGACACCTGCCTTAGACACGGAATAGGGAATCATAGTCGGGTTGCCTTCCTTGCCAGCAATTGATGCAATGTTCACTATTCTTCCATAATCCTGTGCAATCATTGTTCCGATTACAGCTTTACAGCACAGGAAAACACCTGATAGATTTACCGCGATAACCTCATCCCAATCTGATTCATGCAGGTCTGTTAAGGGTAGGGTTCTCCCCGCAATGCCAGCATTGTTTACAAGAATATCAATTCGTCCAAATTCTGCAAGTGTACTTCTCACTGCAGCATCAACATCTTTAGACTTTGAGACATCTGTTTGAATTGGAATTGCTTGTCTACCAATAGTTTCAATGTCTCTTGCAGCAGTTTCTGCTGATTGCAAGTTTAAGTCCAGAATTGCTACATCCGCACCAGCATTTGCAAGTCTGAGTGAGATTGCTTTCCCGATACCTTGTCCGGCACCCGTCACAATTGCAATTTTACCTGTTATATCCATATATTATTCACCTATAACAACCCCGTAAGCACCGACAACCGCCCCTCTATGTCCGGACTGATAATGCAAATGTCTTTCACCGACAATGGGTTGTGAACTTTGTGCTTCAACAGAACCGCGAATATTCCCCATAGCGGCTTCGTCCACATCCGCGCAGCAACGCGGTTTTATCCTTCTATGAATCTGCCGTCTAACTTCTCCCTTTCTATTTCTGACGATGATATTTACCAATGCATCCGCTTCTCCTACGTTGAGAAAACGGAACCAATCTCTTGCACCACTTGCGACTTCAGGGAAGAATAAACGTAGTCCAACATGTCCGCCTTCTTCAGACGCACCGGGAAGGTCAATGATTTCGGTATCTTGATGCATGTGTCGTTCAGCGACGATAGGTTGATCACTCCGTATAAGGATTGAGGATTTGATTTTAATGTCTTCCATCTTTGGTATCCAGCACTCGAATGGGTCCAATTCGCGTTCCATTGTTGTTACCGGATCACCTGTTCCATCATCATGCGCGATCATTGTTACCTGTCCGCTTTCTCTTCCCACATTGACAATGATTGCCCAATCTCTCCATGCAGGACCCACTTCGGGAAAATAGAGCGTTTTCGGTGCGTCAGAGATAACTTGTCCGTACTGTCCTACGCACGTTTTGCCACCTTGATAATGTAGGTGTCGTTCACCCACAATGGGCTGCGTGCTTTGCACTTCAAGCGTTCCTTGTACATTTCCCATTATACCCTCGGCAACATCCCAACAACAGAACGGTTTAATGGCCCGGTGATGTTGTCTGCTAATATCACCACGGCGATTCCGTACAATGATATTTACCAATGCATCTGCCTCACCAACGTTCAAGAATCGGAACCAATCTAATGCGCCTGGGACTAATTCTGGAAAGAAAAGTCTTAGTCCCACAGTCTCATATTCTTCTGCTGCACCAACAAAATCAAGGATGTTTGTTTTGTTGTGCATGTGTCGTTCGGCTACGAGCGGTTGATCGGCTGATAGCTGCATTGAACAGTTCTCTCTTATTGCTTCTACATTCGGTGTCCAGCATTCAAAAGGTGAAATCTCTTTCTCATCCGACCAAACCGGTTGTCCATTTGCAGCATTTCTCGCTATTGCATTCACACGAGTTTCTTCAGTGCCTACGTTGATAACTTGAACCCAGTCTTCCCACTGTGGTCCTACCTCTGGAAAATATAAAGTTGTTGCCAGTGCCATCTGTTTCTCCCTTGTTATTTTACTACGTTTTTTGCAGGATATAATTTTATATATCAAATACAATTTTAACCTAATCTTAGCTT